>JADGHD010000059.1 GCA_019689615.1 Frankia sp.
AGCGGGAGCCGGCGGAGGCGGCGGTGCCGCGGCGGGGGCTGGCGCGGCCTGGGCGGCGGGCGCGGCCGGGGCGGCCGCGGCGCCCTCGCCGTCCTCGATCACCGCCAGCTCGACGCCGACCTCGACGGTCTCGTCCTCGGCCACCTTGATCGACTTGAGCACGCCCGACGCGGGCGCCGGGATCTCGGTGTCGACCTTGTCGGTGCTGACCTCGAGGAGCGGCTCGTCGGCCTCGACGCGCTCGCCCTCCTGCTTGAGCCACCGGGTGACCGTGCCCTCGGACACGCTCTCGCCCAGGCGGGGCATGGTGACGGATACAGCCATTCCTGCGCTACTCCTTCATGGCGCGGCCGTCTCCAGCCGGCCCCGCGGCCGGGCCCACCGCCCCGGCACCGGCTGACCCTGCCGGGCCTCCGGTACCAGAGCGGGCCCCCGGCTTGGGCGATGGCGGGACGCCGCGGACGCTGGGCTGGCACGTGGCCGGGCGGGGAGCCCCGTCGCGTGCCGGCGCTGCTGTGGTGGTGCTCCTGCTGCTGGGTGGTGCGGACGCTACGCGGCTAGTTGTGGACGTGCAGCGGCTTGCCGGCGAGCGCGAGGTGGGCCTCGCCGAGCGCCTCCGACATCGTCGGGTGCGGGTGGATCAGCTGGGCGACGTCCGACGGGAACGCCTCCCAGTTGGTGATGAGCTGTGCCTCGGCGATCAGCTCACCGACCCGGTCGCCGACCATGTGCACGCCGACCACCGGCCCGTCCTTGACCGCGATCACCGTCACCGCCCCGGACGTCCGCAGGATCTGGGACTTCCCGTTGCCGGCGAGGTTGTAGGTGACGGACGTGATCTCACCAAACCGCTCCCTGGCGACCTTGGCGGTCAGGCCGACCGAGGCGACCTCCGGCGAGGAGTAGGTGACCCGGGGGACGTTGTCGTAGTCCACCGGCACCGGTTCCAGCCCGGCGCGCCGCTCGGCGACGTAGATGCCCTCGGCGAAGCCGACGTGCGCCAGCTGCGGGCCGGGGCGGACGTCACCCACCGCGGAGATCGTCGGGATGTTGGTCCGCAGCTGCCGGTCGACCAGCACGAAGCCGCGGTCCATCGCCACGCCGACCTCGTCGAAGCCGAGCCCCTCGGTGACCGGGCCCCGGCCGACCGCGACCAGCAGCAGCTCCGCGTCCAGCGTGGTGCCGTCCTCCAGGGAGACCGTCACCCCGTGGTCGGTGGTCTTCACACCGGCGAAGCGGGAGTTGAGCCGGAACTTGATGCCGCGACGGCGGAAGCCGCGCTCCAGCAGCTTCGAGCTGGACTCGTCCTCCAGCGGCACCAGGTGCGGCAGCGCCTCGACGATCGTCACGTCGACGCCGTAGGACCGCCAGACCGAGGCGAACTCGCAACCGATCACGCCGCCGCCGAGCACCACGACCGAGCTGGGCACGCGGTCGAGCGCGAGCGCGTCCTCGCTGGTGAGCACCCGCTCGTGGTCGATCTCCAGGCCGGGCAGCGTCCGCGAGTACGAGCCGGTCGCCAGCACGATGTGCTGGCCCTCGATCACCCGGTCGCCGACGGCGACGGCGGTCGGGGAGACCAGCCGGCCGAAGCCGTCGACGACCTCGATGCCCCGCGCCCTGATCAGGCCGGTCAGGCCCTTGAACAGGCCGGAGACGACCGAGTCCTTGTACGCGTTGACCTTGGCCATGTCGACCCCGGCCAGGGTCGACAGGACGCCGAAGGTCTCGCTCTCCCGGATGTTGTCGACGATCTCCGCCGAGTGCAGCAGTGCCTTCGTCGGGATGCACCCGCGGTGCAGGCACGTGCCACCGAGCTTGTCCTTCTCGATCAGGGCCACGCTCATGCCGAGCTCGGCGGCGCGCAGCGCCGCGGCGTAACCGCCGCTACCGCCGCCGAGGATGACAAGATCGACGGGACCGGTCGCAGTTTGTGCCACGCCAAGGGCCCCTTCTGTAGCGATGTCAGTCGGGAAGCCCAGGGTCGGGCTTCAGCTGACCAGTCTTTCACGTGCCGGCAACAGCGCCGCGAGGAAGCACTTCGTGTGCTGACTCACGTCGCGGCCCCGGGCCGGCCAGCCGGGCCAACCGGGCGCGCCCGCCGCTACCGGGGGGACGAGCCGACGAAAGGCGGGCGGACCACGGTCATCCTGGCCTGCCGGCCCCGCACGTCGACGGTCACCTCGTCGCCCTCGGCGACGCCGCGGTCGAGCAGGGCCAGGCCGATGCCGATCTGCAGGGTCGGCGAGAACGTGCCGCTGGTGACCTCGCCCACATCGGCCCCGGCGGCGTCGGTGACCCGCATGTGCGGCCTGGGGATCGCGCGCCGGTCGGAGCGCAGCCCCCACAGCAGCCGGGCCGGCCCCGCCGCCCGCTCGGCCAGCAGCGCCTCCCGGCCCCAGAACCGCTCCTTGTCCCAGCCGACCGCCCAGCCGGCGCGCGCCTGCACCGGGGTGATCGACAGCGAGAGGTCCTGGCCGTGCAGCGGGTAGCCCATCTCGGTCCGCAGCGTGTCCCGGGCCCCCAGCCCGCACGCCCGCCCGCCGAGCCCCTGGGCCGCCGCCAGCAGCGCGTCCCACAGCTCCGGGGTGTCCTCCCACCCGGGGAGCAGCTCGAAGCCCAGCTCACCGGTGTAGCCGGAGCGGCAGACCAGGACCGGCCGGCCCTTCCACTCCGCGTCCTGGAAGGACATGTACCCCCCGTCGGCCGGCAGCCCAAGCGACGCGAGGACCTCGGCCGACCGCGGGCCCTGCACGGCCAGCACCCCGTAGCTGGTGTGCAGGCTGGTCACGCTCATCCCGGCCGGCGCCGCGGCGGCCAGCCGGCGCACCACCTCGGCGGTGTTCGCCGCGTTCGGCACCAGGAACACGTCGTCGTCGCCGCGCAGGTAGACGATCAGGTCGTCGACGACGCCGCCCGAGGGGTCGCAGCACAGCGTGTACTGCGCCTGACCAGGCCTGATCCGGCGCAGGTCGTTGGTCAGCGTCGCGTTGACGAACTCCGCAGCGCCCGGCCCGGCCACCCGGGCCTTGCCGAGGTGGCTGACGTCGAACACCCCGACCGCCTCGCGGACCGCCCGGTGCTCGGCCAGCACCCCGCCGCCGGCGTACTCGATCGGCATCTCCCAGCCACCGAACTCCGCGAGCTTGGCCCCGGCGTCGACGTGCCGCTGGTAGATGGCGGTGCGCAGGAGCCCGGACGCGCCGGTGGACGGGTGTTCGGCTGTCATGGCTCGCAGCGTAGCCGGCCGGCTGTGCTCGCCAGCGCCGCCGACCGGCCGGCGTAACAGCCGGCGACGCCTGGCCGTAACATCCGCCAGCCCGCGCGGCGACCGCGGTGTCACAACCGTTCACTAGGCTTCGGCCATGACTTCCGCCACCGTTGCCACCGGATCGCTGACAACCCTCGACGTCGACGCGGGGGTGATGGGCCCGGCGGCCGGTGAGGAGGGGCCGGTGCCGCGCGGCGGCACGGCCGAGCTGGACGCCGCGCTCGGCGGCCGGCTCGCGGCCACCCTGGCCGCCCTCGGCGCGACCGGCCGGGCCGGCGACCTGGTCCGGTTCGCCACCCTGGGCGCGATCCCGGCGGCGAGCGTGGTGGCGGTCGGTGTCGGCCCGCTGCCCGCGGCCGGCGCCGGCGCGCTGGAGCACGAGGCGCTGCGCCGGGCGGCCGGGGCGGCGACCAGGGCGCTCGCCGGCACCCGGCGGGTGGCGACCACGCTCGCGCTGGCCGGTGGCGCGGCCAGCGCCGAGTCGGTGCGCGCGGCCGCCGAGGGCTCGCTGCTCGGCGCCTACAGCTTCGACTCCTACCGCTCGACCTCGGCCAAGGGCCGCCCGGCCCCGGTCGGGGAGGTCGTGGTGCTGGTGGACGAGCCGGCGGCCGAGCTGGCCGGCGCGGCGGTCGAGCACGCCCAGCTGGTGACGGACGCCGTCCGGCTGGTCCGCGACCTGGTGAACACCCCGCCGAGCCACCTGCCGCCGGTCCGGCTGGCCGAGCTGGCCGAGCAGCACGCGGCCGAGGTCGGGCTGGACGTCCAGGTGCTGGACGAGAAGGCGCTCGCCGACGGCGGCTTCGGTGGGCTGATCGGCGTCGGGCAGGGCTCGACGAACCCGCCCCGGCTGGTCCGGCTGGAGTGGCCGGGCACGGCGGACCCCGCGGCCGGGGGCGAGCGGCCCCGGCCGGCGCTCGCCCTGGTCGGCAAGGGGATCACGTTCGACTCCGGTGGCCTGTCGCTCAAGCCGCCGGCGTCGATGGAGTGGATGAAGAGCGACATGGCCGGCGCGGCCGTGGTGCTCGCCACGCTGGTGGCGGTGGCCCGGCTGCGGCTGCCGATCCGGGTCGTCGGCTGGCTGGCCTGCGCGGAGAACATGCCGTCCGGCACCGCCATCCGCCCATCCGACGTGCTCGTCCTGCGCGGCGGCACCCGGGTCGAGGTGCTCAACACCGACGCCGAGGGCCGGCTGGTGCTCGGCGACGCGCTCGCCCGGGCGAGCGAGGAGGAGCCGGCCATGATCGTCGACGTGGCCACGCTCACCGGCGCGCAGATCGTCGCGCTCGGCCAGCGGACCAGCGGCCTGCTCGGCCGGGACGAGGCGGTGGCCGCGGTCGCCGCCGCGGCCAGGACCAGCGGCGAGGCGCTGTGGCCGATGCCGATGCCGCCCGAGCTGCGCAAGGGCCTGGACTCGGCGGTCGCGGACCTGTCGAACGTGGCGGCCGGCGGCAACCGCGACGGCGGCATGCTGGTCGGCGCGCACTTCCTGGCCGCGTTCGTGCCGGAGTCGATCCCGTGGGCGCACGTGGACATGGCCGGCCCGTCCTGGAACGGCGGCGAGCCCTACGGCTACACCCCCAGGGCCGGCACCGGGGTGATGACCCGCACCCTGATCCAGCTCGCCGAGGACCGGGCGGCCGCCGCCTAGCACGCCCCCGGCTGGCCGCTGGCCGGGCGCGGCCCGCCCGCCCGGCCAGCGCCGCCGTCGCCGCGCGCCGCGCCGCGGCTACGGCAGCAGCGTGTCCATCACCACGTCGGGGATCCGCATCGCCATCATCACCAGCGCGACCAGGGTGGTCAGCTCGACCAGCGCGCCGACGACCGGCTCGGTCAGGCCGCCGAGCCGGCGGGTGAGCAGGTGGTGCGCGGCCAGCGCGACGAGGGTCGCGACCAGCAGGGCCAGCACCGCGCGCAGCGCCCGGGTCGCGTCGCCGCCGTCGTAGTCCAGCCGGCCAGCGGTCGCGGCGAGCACCAGGACGGCCAGCGTGACCAGCACCGCCAGCCGCGCCGGGACCAGCCCGCGGCCGCCGGTCGCGCTCACCCGCGCGCTCGGCATGGCGTAGGCGAGCGTGATGGCCAGCCGGCTGGCCATGCAGGCGACGAGGATGCTCACCGACCCGCGGTGCGCGGTGATCGCCGTGTTCAGCGCGGTGACCTGGATCAGCACGACGAACAGCACGGCGAGCACGCCCGGCGCGCCGATGCCGCCGCCGGCGCTCGCGGTGCTCGCCGCCGGCCGGCCGGCGAGCTGGTCCGCGGCCGAGGCGAGCGCGGTCAGGTGGTGGCCGCGGGTGAACGCCGCCAGCAGCGCGATCCCGGCCGCCGCCGGGAAGATCGACTGAGGCTCCTCGCCCGGGATCTTCGTCCAGACCCGCAGGGTGACCACGACCAGCCCGACGGCCAGCCCCAGCAGCAGGCCACCGAACGGGGCGAGCCCGGTCAGCCGGCCGGCCGCCCGCTGGTCCGGCCCGCCCGCTGCCGGGGACGGCAGCGGCAGCGCGGTCAGCGCGGCGATGGCGGTGCGCCGGCCCGCCAGATCAGTCCGTCGGCCCATCAGGTGACGTCGGCGTTTGCCATGGCGTCCGCGCCGGCCGCGCCCTCGTCGGCTGCGCCGGCTGCCGCGGCGGCGGCGAGGTCGACCGCGGCCTCGGCGGCGGCCTGGACCAGGGCGACGGCGGCCAGCGCGCCCGTCCCGTCGTCCGCGCGGACCCCGATGTCCAGGAGCGGGTCCAGCTCGAGCGCCTTCGCGGCAAGCTGGGCAGCCGGGTCGGGGGACGCGCTGGCCAGCCGCCACCACCGGCTGGCGCCAGGGGCGATCCGCTCGGCCGCCAGCGCCGCCGCGGTCACCGCGGACCCGTCGAGCAGCACCGGGGTGCGCCGCAGCGACGCCTGCACCAGCAGGCCGGCCAGTGCCATCAGGTCGGCGCCCCCGCTCACCCGCAGCACCGAGCGCGGGTTGCCGGCGAACGGCCGGGTGCGCCGCAGCGCGTCCCGGACCGCCGCGGCCCGCAGCATCCACCGGGCGTCGTCGCTGCCGTCGCCGCGGTCGAGCACCTCGATCGGCTCGGCGTCGCGCAGCGCCGCGACGACGACCGCGGCCGCCGTGTCCGCGCCCACCCCGAGCGCGCCCGGCACCAGCAGGTCGGCACCGGCGTCGATCTCGTCGTCGGCCAGCCGCCGGCCGGCCGCGAACGCCGCCTCGCCCTCGGCGACGGTCAGCGCCTCGGCCCGGTCGATCCGGCCGTTGCCGGCCCGCACCCGGTAGCCGCCGTCGTCACCCTCCAGCGGGTGGCGCAGGCCCACGTCGACCACGCGCACGCCGACGCCGTCGCGCCGGGCGAGGACGGCGAGCGGCGAGCCGCCGGCGAGCGCGGCCTTCGCCCGGCGGGTGCTGGTGTCGGGCGGCCACGGGTACATGCCGGCCTCGGTGACCTCGTGGTCGGCGGCGAGCACGAGCGCGCGCACCCGGGCCAGCGGCCGGGGCGGCGAGTGGCCCTGCACCCCGGCCAGCCAGGTGGCCACGTCGGCGAGCCGGCCGAGGTGGCCGGCCGGCAGCCCGAGCGCCTGCTCGCGGTGGCGGGTGGAGACCCGCTCGGCGTCGGTCGCGGCGGGGTTCAGCTCGGGGACCGGAGGGATCTCCACCGCCACCCCGGCAGGGCTGGGCGAGGCGCCAGCGGGCGCGGGCGCGTCAACGGACGTGGGCAGCGGGTTTTCCACGCGTTCTTACTACCTGATCGGTCTCAGTCGGTCGGTCGCAGGCCCATCGGCCCGTAGACCCGCCGGCCGTCCTCGAACAGGGTCACCTGCGCGACCCCGGCCTCGAGCAGCTCCCGCCAGTTCTCGCCGATCCAGGTCTCCGCGTCGCCCTGGCTCGGGAACGACTCCGATCCCGTGGCGCCGTTCACGGTGAGTGTCGACCCGTCATCGCCCTCGTACCGCCAGGTCCAGCTCATGCCGGTCACGGTACCGTTGGCGGCCGCGGCGGGCCTGCCCGCCCGGCGACGCCCGGCGGTGGCCCGGTGTGCCCCGGACGCGGCCCGCGGGCGCCGCTGGCTGTCACGGCGGCGGCCGGGGGCGTTGCCCGTTGCCCGGGGCGGCCGCGGTGGCCGTACCCCAGCCACGAGCGGACCACAACTCGGTAACGTCATGCGGAAACGCCGTGCCGGCGCCCGGGACACCCCTCCGGCACGACACCCGGCCACACGCGGAGGAAGGCCCAGTGGTTACCTACAGCGCTGCGACGCTGCTCGCCGAGACCGCCGAGCACCACAGCGAAGGGATGGCGCCGTGGCTCGTCGCCATCCTCACCTTCGGGTCGATCCTGCTGCTCGGCGTCGTGCTCACCCTGATGACGCTGGCGGAGCGCAAGCGGCACCCGCATCCCTGACCGGCAGCCTCCCACGCGCCTTCGGGGAGACCAGGTGGCCCGCGTCACCCTGCTGGGGACGGGCTCGGCCGACGGCTGGCCGAACCCGTGGTGTGACTGCTCGTCCTGCGCCTGGGCGCGGGCGAACGGCGTCATCCGGCACCAGACCGGGGTGCTGGTGGACGACGCCGTGCTGATCGACATCGGCCCGGACGTGACCCGCTCGGCCGCCCGGCTCGGCCTGCGCCTGGGCGGGGTGCGCCACCTGCTGGTCGGGCACGCCCACGCGGACCACATCGGGCCGGAGGCGCTGATGTGGCGGTCCTGGTCGACCGCGGCCGAGGCGCCGCTCGACCTGGTCGGGCCGCCGGCGGTGCTCGACGTCGTCCAGGCGTTCCTGGCCCGCTGGGAGGGGCGGCCGCGCGACGACCCGGGCCCGCCGCTGCGGCTGTGGCCGGCCGTCGCGGGCTCGCCGGTCGAGGTGGGCGACTACGGCGCCCGCTACCATGTCCGGCCGGTGCCGGCGCGGCACGGCGACGCCTCGATCGGCCCGGCCGTGCTGTACGACGTCACCACGCCCGACGGCGCCCGGCTGCTCTACGGCTGCGACACCGGCCCGCTGCCGGCGGACGCGCTCGCCGCGCTCGCCGGGCGGGCGTTCGACATCGCGCTGATGGAGGAGAACAACGGCGACCGGCCCGGTTTCGGGGAGCACCTCGACCTGGCCACCCTCGCCGTCGACCTCGACCGGCTGCGGGCGAACGGGGCGCTCACGGCGGCCTCCACCGTCGTCGCCGTGCACCTGAGCCACCGCAACCCGCCCGGTGACGAGCTCGCCGAGCGGCTGGCCAGGCTGGGCGTCGAGCTGCTGCCCGACGGCGCGGTCCTCGACGTCACCCCGGGGTCCCGCGCCGCCATCACCCATTGAGGCCGACTCGTCGCCCAGGAGTGAGACACGGGCGAGAAGCCGGGTACACCCGGGTGGTGGCAGGTCGGCACCGGCAACGCACCGATCAGCGCCCAGGCACGCCCGCGCGGGTGACGGCATTGCTGCTGGGGCTCACCGCCGGGCTCGCCTGGGTGCCAGCCGCCGGGGTCTCCACCCGGCTGACCGCCCTGGTCGTGCTGGTCGCCGCGCTGGTGGTGGCTACCGGCCGGCAGCCTCGCCAGGACCAGGCGCACGCCACCCGGCCCCGCGGCCTGCGCGGGCTGGACACCGCCGCGACGCTCGCGCTGGCGTTAGCCCTCGCCACCTGCGCCGGCGCCGCCCTGGTCCCGCCGTGACGGCCGCGCCAGCCACGGCGGCAACGCTCGCCGCCACCGGCCCGGCAGGCCGGTGGCGGCGAGTTGCGTGCCGGTCTGGCGCTAGCGCTGGATGACGTCCGCCAGGACCTCGTCGATCCGGGCCATGAGCTCCGGCTCGAGGCTGACCCCGGCCGCCCTGACGTTCTCCCGGACCTGCTCGGGGCGGGTCGCGCCGATGATCGCCGAGGAGACGTTGTCGTTCTGCAGCACCCAGGCGATGGCGAGCTGGGCGAGGGTGAGGCCGGCGTCCGCCGCGATCGGCCGCAGGCTCTGCACCGCGGTGAGCACCTTGTCGGTCAGCAGGCGGCTGATGAAGGCCGAGCCGGTCTCGCTGGTCGCCCGGCTGGCGGGCGGCGGTGGCTGCCCGGGCAGGTACTTGCCGGTCAGCACGCCCTGCGCGATCGGCGAGAACACGATCTGCGAGACGCCCGCCTTGCGCGACGCCGGCACGATCTCGGACTCGATCCTGCGCCACAGCATCGAGTACTGCGGCTGGTTGGAGATGATGCGGTCGAAGCCCATCTGCTCGGCGAGCCGCACGGCCTCGGTGATCTGCTCGGCCGACCACTCGGAGACCCCGACGTAGAGCGTCTTGCCCGCGCGGACCAGGTCGTCGAACGCGCGCAGGGTCTCCTCCAGCGGCACCGTCGGGTCGTACCGGTGTGCCTGGTAGAGGTCGACGTAGTCGGTCCGCAGCCGCTTCAGCGACGCGTTCATCGACTCGATGATGTGCTTGCGGGACAGCCCCCTGTCGTTCTGGCCGGGGCCGGTCGGCCAGTAGACCTTGGTCGCCAGCTCGTAGGACTCCCGCCGGACGCCGGCGAGCGCCTCGCCGAGCACCTCCTCGGCGCGCCCGCCGGCGTACACGTCGGCGGTATCGAAGGTCGTGATCCCCTCGTCGAGCGCGGCCCGCACGCAGGCGATGGCCGCGTCCGACTCGATCTGGTCCCCGTGGGTGATCCAGTTCCCGTACGCGATCTGGCTGACGGTCAGACCGCTGTGTCCTAGGCGTCGATACTGCACGCCCCCGACTCTAGGTGGCGCCGGATCCCACCAGGTCAGGCGGTGCGGTCAGGCGGAAGGTCGTCGCGGCTCAGCCGCGGCCGGGGCAGCCGCCAGCGCCGGGGGAGCAGCGAGCGCTGCACGGCGTACATCCGCACCCGCACCCGGGAGTCCGGGTAGGCGGCGGCGACGGCCCTGCCGACCCGCCGCGACAGGACGAACGCGTCGATGATCACGGCCAGCAGGCCGGTCAGCATCACGAACAGCGAGAGGAACTGAACGGCGGCGATCGGCACGAGCGTGCCCACGAAGTAGATCGCCGCGGCGACCAGGAAGAACGGACCCGCGTTGAACCGGGTGTCGACGATGTCCCGGGCGAGCACCCGCTCCGGCGCCCGCTCCCGCGGCGGCAGGCGCCTGACGTCGCCGGAGAGCATCGCCTCGCGGTACTCCTGGGACTGCCGGCGGCGCTCCTCCCTGGCCTGCCTGCGGGCCTCCTTGGGCGTCGTCGCCGGGCCAAGCACGGCGCTGCCCCGCTTGGCCCGGGCCGCCCGGGCCTGCGAGCGCTTCGGCGGCGGCCGGCCCTTGCCGGCCGTGTGCCGTGGGCTGGCCGGGGCGGGCTCGGCCTCCGCCTCCGGCGCGGCCTGCGCGGACCGCTTCTTGAGCTTCATCGTCGCCATATCAGGGCAGCGCCAACATCTGGTCCAGGGCCTTCCGGGCGTAGGTCGCCACCTCCGGTGGCACCGAAATCCGGTTGACCGGCTCGCCGCGGACGAGGGACTCCAGCGCCCACACGAGGTGTGGCATGTCGATGCGGTTCATTGTGGAGCAGTAGCAGACCGTACGGTCCAGAAAGACGATGTTCTTGTCCGGGTGGCGGTTCGCCAGCCGGCGCACGAGATTGAGCTCCGTGCCGATCGCGAACGCCGTCCCGGCCGGGGCCTCGGCCACCGTCCTGATGATGTACTCCGTCGACCCGACCAGATCCGCCCCGGTCACCACCTCCCGCCGGCACTCGGGGTGCACCAGGACAGTTACCCCGGGGATGCGCGCCCGCACCTCGTCGACGCACTCCCGGGTGAACCGGCCATGGACCGAGCAGTGGCCCTTCCAGAGAATCATCTTCGCGTCGCGCAGCTGCTGGGGGGTGAGCCCACCCATCGGCCGGTACGGGTTGTAGACGACGCAGTCGTCCTCGGTCATGCCGAGCTCGCCGATCGCGGTGTTGCGGCCGAGGTGCTGGTCGGGCAGGAACAGCACCCGCCGCCCGCCGCGCTGCGGCCCGAAGGCCCAGTCCAGCGCCCGGCGGGCGTTCGAGGACGTGCAGATCGTGCCGTCGTGCCGGCCGGTGAACGCCTTGATCGCGGCGGAGGAGTTCATGTAGCTGACGGGCACGGTGTCCTCGGCCGCCCCGGCCTCGATCAGGTCCTCCCAGGCCTGCTCGACCTGCTCGGCGGTGGCCATGTCGGCCATCGAGCAGCCGGCGGCCAGGTCGGGCAGGACCACCTGCTGGTGCGGCGCGGTCAGGATGTCGGCGCTTTCCGCCATGAAGTGCACGCCGCAGAACACGATGAACTCGGCCTGCGGCCGGGCGGCCGCCTGCTGGGCGAGCTTGAACGAGTCGCCGGTCACGTCGGCGAACGCGATCACCTCGTCCCGCTGGTAGTGGTGCCCGAGGATGAACAGCCGGTCGCCCAGCGCAGCCCTGGCCGCGGCGGCCCGCTCGGTCAGCGTCGGGTCGGAGGCGGGCGGCAGGACCCCGGGGCAGTCGACGCCACGCTCGCTGTCGGGGTCGGAGCCCCGGCCGAGCAGCAGCAGGGCGAGCGGCGACGGCGTCACGTCCAGCGGCTGGGCCTGGGGCGCGGCCGCGATGGTGCCAGACACGAGGGTGGGATTGGTCGTCATACCGGCTCCTTCGGCCGACCGGCCTGGCGGGGGCGCGCCGGCTGACCGGGCCACGCGTCCACGTATGGTCGAACAGACTCTAACTCACGAATGGTCGAAGAGACACTAACTACGTTCCGCGGCAGGTGCGCGGCTTGTGCCGGCCGGCGACGGTCCTGCGCGACGGGGTGGTGGCGGATGGCCCGCCCGAGGCGGGTGGCCCCGGCCACCGGCCGGCAGCGACGTCGTGGCCGGCCCACGGACCGGTAGTTACGATGGGAAGCGGAGCCGGGCCCCCGTTGTTGACACGGTGGCGGCCACGCGTTGACCGCCGCTGGTCGTCGGTGACGGCGCCCGGTGGCAGGCATTCGGCTGTGGCAGCGGCGCGGCAGCCCACGAAGATGCCGCGCGAATCGGCAGCAGGCATTCCCGAAGGGCAGGAGCAGCCCCTATGACCGTCCAGGACACGACGACCGAGACTCGGCCCGGCCACGTGATTCTCACCGACCTGGCTGCGAGCAAGGTGAAGTCCCTGCTCGAGCAGGAGGGCCGGGACGACCTGGCTCTGCGGATCGCCGTGCAGCCCGGTGGCTGCTCGGGCATGCGCTACCAGCTGTTCTTCGACGAGCGCCAGCTCGACGGGGACACCGTGCTCGAGTACAACGGCGTCAGGGTGGCCGTTGACCGGATGAGCGCCCCCTACCTCGGCGGCGCCACGATCGACTTCGTCGACACGATCGAGAAGCAGGGCTTCACGATCGACAACCCGAACGCCCAGGGCTCCTGCGCCTGCGGCGACTCCTTCCACTGAGCATCCGGTTCCACTGAGCATCCGGCCGCCAGCGCCGGCTGACCCGACCCGCGCTCCCGCGGGCGTCGGCCGGCGCAGGCGGACCGGCGCCCCCGGACCACTCCGCCCCCGCGGGCGCGTTCCCCCGTGGGGGCGGACCGTCGTTGATCAAGGCCGGCGGTAGGCTAGGTCATCGTGCGTATCGCCGTCACCGGGTCCATCGCGACCGACCATCTCATGCGCTTCCCGGGCCGGTTCGCCGATCAGCTGATCAGCGACCAGCTTGAGCGCGTCTCCCTGTCGTTCCTCGTTGACGAACTCGTCATCCGGCGCGGCGGGGTCGCCGCGAACATCAGCTACGGCCTCGCCCGGCTCGGGCTCACCCCGATCCTGGTCGGCGCGGTCGGCGAGGACTTCGCCGACTACCGCTCCTGGCTGGACCGCCACGGCGTCGACACCGCCTCGGTCCACGTCAGTGAGGTCGCCCACACCGCCCGGTTCGTGTGCACCACGGACGAGGACCTCTGCCAGATCGCGTCGTTCTACCCCGGCGCGATGTCCGAGGCCCGCAACATCGAGCTCGCCCCGGTCGCCGAGCGGTTCGGGGGCCTCGACCTCGTGGTGATCAGCCCGAACGACCCGGAGGCGATGCTGCGGCACACCGACGAGTGCCGCCAGCGCGGGTACCCGTTCGCCGCCGACCCGTCCCAGCAGCTCGCCCGGATGGACGGCGCCGACGTGCGCCAGCTCGTCGAGGGCGCCACGTACCTGCTCTGCAACGAGTACGAGAAGGCGCTGCTCGAGCAGAAGACCGGCTGGTCCGACGCGGAGGTGCTGGCCAGGGTCGACACCAGGATCACCACCCACGGCGCCGACGGCGTGCGCATCGAGCGCGCCGCCGACGGCACGTCGCTGCAGGTTCCGGTGGTCCCGGCGCGCGACACGCCCGACCCGACCGGCGTGGGCGACGCGTTCCGGGCCGGCTTCTTCGCCGGGCGGTCCTGGAACTTCTCGCTCGAGCGGTCGGCGCAGGTCGGCTGCCTGCTCGCGACGCTGGTCCTGGAGACCGTCGGCCCGCAGGAGTACGAGGCAGACGACGCCGAGCTGCTCAAGCGGTTCGGCGAGGCCTACGGCCCGGACGCCGCCGCGGAGCTCAAGACCATGCTGCCGGGAGCCTGACCACCCGGGGTCTCGCGCCGCGGGGCGCTGCTGCGGCGTGATCGCTGCCCCGGCTCGCCCGGTCCACGACCGCGGCCCGTCGGCCTCGCGCCCGGCGGGCCGCTGTCGATCGATCCCGCGTGCCTGTCGATCGGTCCCGCGTGCCCGTAGTCCGGTCCCGCGTGGCCGTCATTCGCTCCGCCGCGCCCGGTGAGCGGGCGCGCTTCGGGCCGCGGGCGGTCAGTGTGTCCGGCGGACGAGGTGCGCCTGCCCGCTGCCGGGTGGCGTCAGGTCCCGGGAGCCGACGAGCTCGTGGCCGCGCATCCGGCACCAGGCGGCGACGTCCGGGCCGGCCGCCGGGTCGTCGGCGAGCAGCTCGACCAGCCCACCGACCGGCACCTCGCCGATCCGCCTCGCCAGGTCGATGATCGGCAGCGGGCAGCGCCGGCCGAGCGAGTCCACCACCAGGTCGGCCCGGGCGTCGCCGCCCGCCGGGGCCGCGCCCGCCTCGGCCCGCGCGCGCCCCGGCCGCGCGCCCGCCCCGTCGTGCCCGTGGCGCTCCCCGGTGAAACAGT
>JADGHD010000060.1 GCA_019689615.1 Frankia sp.
CCGTCGAGGCGCGGGGGCCGGGAGATGCGTATAAGCGGGCGGACGCGACCGAGGGGCCGAGCGAGCGGGGAGGGCTGAGGAGCAGATGGGAATCCTGGTCGGGCTGCTGTTCGGGCTCGGGCTGTTCCTGATCTTCGGGCCGCGCCGGGCGCCGACCGCTGAGGCCGACGGCGACGGCACTGGCGCCGCCGCAGAGCCGCGCTGGCGGCGCTCCACCGCGGAGCTGCTCGCCCAGGCCGGCGTGCGCGGGCTGAGCCCGGGCCAGTTCGTCGCGATCAGCGTCGCGGTTGGGCTGGTCGTCGGGTTCATCGTGTTCGTGTTCACCGCCACGGTGTCGCTCGGTGCCGCGTTCTCCGTGTTCGCCGCGCTGGCGCCGCGGGCCCTGCTGGTCCGGCGCCGCCGGGCGCGGATGTCGCGGCTGCGCGAGATGTGGCCGGACGTCGTCGACAACCTGGCCAGCGCGGTGCGCGCCGGCATGTCGCTGCCGGAAGGACTCGCGGCGGTCGGTCAGCGCGGCCCGGCACCGCTGCGCGGGGCGTTCACCCGGTTCGGCGAGGAGTACCGGGCGACCGGCTCGTTCAGCACCTGCCTGGACAAGCTGTCCGACGAGCTGGCCGACCCGGTCGCGGACCGGATCATCGAGTCGCTGCGGCTGGCCCGGGAGGTCGGCGGCACCGACCTCGGCCGCCTGCTGCGCACGTTGTCGACGTTCCTGCGCGAGGACGCCCGTACCCGCGCGGAGCTGGAGACCCGGCAGGGCTGGACGGTGAACGCCGCGCGGCTGGCGCTGGCCGCGCCCTGGGTCGTCCTGCTGCTGCTTGGCACCCGTGGCGAGAACGTGTCCGCCTACGACAGCCCCACCGGGGTGGCGGTCCTGGTCATCGGCGGCGCCGTCTCGGTGCTCGCGTACCTGCTGATGAAGCGGATCGGCAGGCTTCCGGAGGAAGGTCGGGTGCTGCGCCCGTGACTCGTCGATGAGCCTCGCCGCCGCCGGCGCCCTGCTGGGCCTGGCCACCGGCATCGGACTGGTGATCATCGCGGTGCGCTCGCCGCTGGCGCGCCGCATTCGGTACGCGGACCGGATCGAGCCCTACCTTCGGGACACCCCGCCGCCGTCGCGGCTGCTCGACGAGCAGGAGCGGGAACGGGCCCGGCAACGCCGTGAGGCCCGCTCGGCGCCGACCCCGCTCGCCGCGGTCGAGGCGCTGGCCCGGCCGTTCCTCGACGACGCGGCCCGCCGGCTCGACCGGTTCCTCGGCGGGCGGGCAGGTCTGGCGCGAAGGCTCACCCAGGCCGGCGGGCGGCTGACGGTGGAGGAGTTCCGCGCCCAGCAGGTGATCTGGGCGCTGGTCGGCGGCCTGGTCGGCGCGGTGGTGCTGACGGTGCGGGCGGTGACCGGGTTCGGCCCGCCGCCGATCGTCGGGGTGGCGCTGGTCGTCGCCGGGGTCGCGGGCGGCGTGACTGCGCGGGACTGGTGGCTGTCGCGGGCGATCCGGGAACGCGAGGACCGGATGCTCATGGAGTTCCCGACGATCGCCGAGCTGCTGGCGCTCGCGGTCACTGCTGGCGAGTCGCCCGTCGGCGCGCTTGAGCGGGTCGCCCGGCTCACCCACGGCGAGCTGGGCCGTGAGCTGCGGCTCGCGCTCGCCGACGCCCGCGCCGGCGCGAGCCTCGTGCAGGCGCTGGAGGGCATCGCCAGCCGGACGACGCTCAGCTCGCTCGCCCGGTTCGTCGACGGCATGGCGGTCGCGATCGAGCGCGGCACCCCGCTGGCCGACGTGCTGCGGGCCCAGGCCGTCGACGTGCGCGAGGCCGGCCGCCGCCAACTGCTGGAGGCCGGCGGCCGCAAGGAGATCGCGATGATGGTCCCCGTCGTCTTCCTGGTCCTGCCCACGACGGTGATCTTCGCCTTCTATCCCGCGCTCGTGAACTTCACCCTGATCGCCCAGTAACCCCGCGGGCGACCGAACGACGACCGGCGCGACGACCACAACCAGGCGGAAGGACGACGGCCAGGGACGGACGACACGGGAGGCATGGCGCCTCTGCCCGGCGGCTGGTGCGCGGCCACCGGGCGAACCGGCGCGACGCCGGCAGCGACAGCAGGAGCCGTCAGCCAGGGCGCGACGAGCCAGCGGTTGACGACGTGATGACGCGACCAGGGGACGACGCGGCCACGGGGCCGGTCCACCGGCCGGATCGGCCGGGCGGGCACGAGCCGCGCGGTTGGGCCGCGAACCGAGGGGGTCGAGGAGGCCAGGGGTTCAAGACCCGGGGTGAGGACTGGAGGCGGAGATGGCACGGATGATGACGGCCCTGCTCGCCGGCTGCCTGGCGTGGTGGGAACGCCGCCAGGTCGCCGCGGCCCGCGGCGGCGACCGCGGGGACGTGCCCGGCTGGGTGATGGTGACCGTCATGACGGCCGCGCTGGTAGTCGCGATCACCGCGATCGCCACACCGGCGCTGCGCAACATGTTCACGGCGGCGATCGACTCGGTCACCGGGCTCGCCGGCGGCGATGACGGCGGCTGACCGCTCACGGGGACCCCGGCGCTGGTTCTGGCGGCGGCCCCGGCGCCGCGGCCGCCTCGCCGCGAACGCCCCGGCCGCCGACGCCGGCTCGGCGATCGTCGAGTTCATCCTGGTCAGCACGCTGCTGCTGATCCTGTTCCTCGGGATCGTGCAACTGGGGCTGGTCCTGCACGTCCGCAACACGCTCGCCGCGAACGCGGCCGAGGGCGCCCGGCACGGCGCGAACTTCGGCGTCGACCCGGCGGAGGGCGGCCCGTACGCCCAGCGCCTGATCGCCGAGGCGGTGCCCGGCCGGGCCGACGCGAGCTGCACCGGCCGCGAGATCGCCGGCGATGGTGACATCCCGCTGGTCGAGGTGACCTGCCAGGTCCGGATCCCGCTCGCCCTCGTCCCGTTCGGCGGAGGGGTGACCGTGACCGTCACCGGCCACGCGGTCAAGGAGACCCAGTGACCCTCTCCGAACCCTCGCCGGCCCGGCGCCGCCGGTCGGCTGCCGCCCGGCGCCGGCGCCGGCGTCCGTCGGCGGCGTCCCCGTGCTGCGGGCCCGCGGCCATGGCGGCGTCGCGGACGAGGAAGCGGCTGCGGTCGGCGGCGACGCGCCTGAGCCGGGTGGCGACACGCCCGGGCCCGGCCGGGGGGCGGCGCCGAACCGACGACTCCGGGTCGGCGATGGTCGAGTTCGTCGGCCTGTCGATCGTGCTGCTGATCCCGTTCCTCTATTTCTTCCTGGCGGTCTTCTCCGTCCAGCGCTCCGCGTTCGCGGTCACCCAGGCCGCCCGGGAGGCCGGCCGCGCCTACGAGACCGCCGAGAACGAGGAACAGGGCCTGGCCAGGGCCCGCCTGGCCGCCCAGCTCGCCTTCCGCGACCAGGGCATCGACGCCGAGCCCGAGCTGCGCTTCGCCCCCGAGGGCGCCGACTGCGGCGACGCCAACCCGGGCGACGGCGCCGCCTCCCTGGAACCAGGCGCCGTCTTCGTCGTCTGCGTCCGCGTCGTCACGTCGCTCCCCGGCTTCGCCCTCCTCGGTCCCGGCTTCGCCGACATCACCCTGAACGGCCAGTTCACCGTCGTCGTCGACCAGTTCCGCACCGACCGCTCCGGCACCCAGCCGTAGCCAGGCCCTGGGCGCCGCGGACCACCTGAGAGCCGCTCGCTCATCTTCAAGATCAGTTCGGTTGGCCGGCCCCGTATTCAACTTTTCGGCGGTAGACCTGAACTTGCACCGGTGTAATTCAGGTCTGGTTGAACATGCCTGAGCGGGGCGGGCTGCGGGCAGGCCTTCGCGGCCCCACGGACCCCCGCCAGCCGGGCCAGGCAGCCGCGGCCGACGCCTGTTCCCAGCACACCCGCAGTCCATCGGACCGCGATCGAGCCCGAGGCGAGCACCGTCGGCGGCTCCCACGGTTGCCAGCGAGGCCCGCCCGCTGCGCGCTGCGGCAACCCGCGAACACGGCCCGCGCTGACCCCGGTCCGTGCCGGCCAGCCGTGGATCACGAAAGTGGTGTGCGACGGCAGCCTCATCAGAGCCGGATTATCGCCAACACCCGGTCGCAGCCGAAGACGCGGTTTTTCGCCCGCCCGGTCAGTTCGCGGAGTATTCCGGCCTCGACCAGACGGGCCACGGCCTTGTTCGCGGTCTCGAAGCTCTTGCCAATCATCGCCGCAGCCGTGGGGACATCAATGACGGGGTAGCCGATCAGGTCCTCGACGATCTCCAGTGCGGCGCCCTTCACGCCGGCGATCCTGAGATCGGTCACCATGGACTCACGCAGATTCAACAGCTGGCCGATCTGCCGGACAGTCGATCTCGCCTGCAGACGGACAGCCTCCGAGAAGAAGGACACCCACGGGCTGTACTCGCCGCTCAGCGTGACCTGCAGGAGCCCGTCGATGTAGGCGTCGCGGTTGCTTTCCAGCCAGGGTGACAGGTTGAGCACCGGGAAACGAAGCACTCCTTCTTGGACCAGTTGCAGGATCGCGATGAGGCGACCCAGCCTCCCGTTGCCATCCGCGTATGGGTGGAGCGTCTCGAACTGGTAGTGCGCGAGCGCCATCTTGGCGACGACCGGTACGTCGTTTACGGCATTGACCCATTTCTCCCAATCGCTCACTCCCTGCGCGAGGAGGTCTCCGGGAGGGGGTGGGACGAACCGAGCCTCCTGGATCGGGCGATTCTTCGGCCCGATGTAGACCTGGCGCTTCCGGATGTCGCCCGCGTCGTATGTGTCCCCTGGTGTGCCACTGACGAGAATCTTCTGAAGCTCGCCAATCATGCCGCGACTGAGCGGCCGAGTCCGAAGCAGCTCGACGGCTCGCTCCGTGGCTCGAACGTAGTTCCGAATCTCCTTGATCTCTGATGGCAGATGGCGCTCTTCGATGAAGTCGGCCTCGAGGACTTCGTCGAACGGTGCGTAGGTACCTTCGAGCGCCGACGTGCTCGTGGCTTCCCGCCGCACGATCGGGCGTACGAGGATGTCGGGGTTGGGCAGCTGGGAGACCGCTTGATCGAGGCGGGCGACCTCCATGGCGGCCTTGGCGGACGCGTTGAGCGCCGCGAGCGTGAGGTGAGGGCTGTCCGGCAGCGGAGTCGGTACGAAGGCGGCGTGACGCCATGAAGATCCAGTTCTGGGATCTGTGCCCGAGATGGGCACGACCCGCCCAAGCGGGGAGCGGCTCAGCGCATCGACGTCCACGATATTCAAGTTTAGTGATCGAAACCTGAACACTGTGAGTGGCCACGCCGTCTTCAAACGGGGATCGCGGCCATGATATTCAAGATCGTCGCAATCTACCTGAAGATCGTTTGCGTTATTCATGATCAGTTCGGTTGGCGCGGCGAGTTCAGGTCTCGAGCGAGGAACCTGAACTCGCGGCTGTGTGGTTCAGGTCTGCTCGAACGTGCCGCCGGGGCTCGGCCGCTGGGGTGAGCGGCTGGGCCCCGGTCGATGGCCTCCCGTGTGCCGGTCGGGGTCAGTGGCGGGTGCGGCGCCACTGGTTGTAGCGGTCGGCGAGCTTGTCGGCGAGGGAGGGCTCGGGGAGGGTGAGCTGGGTGAGGCCGAGGGCGGCGTAGGCCCGCTCGGCGACCTCGGCGATGGCGTGCCGTTCGCCGAAGGCGGCGCCGACGACGCCGACGGCCGGGAGGCCGCCGAGCGCGCGGTGCCAGAGCCGGCCCTCCTCGCGGTCGTCGGTCAGCTGGCGGATCGTCCACAGCTCGCGGGCCAGCGCGAAGATCTTCCGGGGCACCTGCTGGGCGATGAGCCGCCAGACCCGGCCCTCCTCGGTGGCCGGGTCCGGGTCGACCGCGACGGGGGCCGCCGACGGGTCGGTCGTGGGAGCCCAGCCGGCGGGCAGCTGCTCGCGCAGGACCAGCGTGGCGAGCAGGCGGACCTGTTCGTACTCGTCGCTGACCTCGCAGAGCTGGGCGAGCGACACCACGAGCAGGCCCTGCACCGTGCCGGCGAGCACCTCGCGCGCCGGCTGGGCGAACCTGCCGCCGATCCCTGGCAGCGCGGCCAGCACGACGAGCTCGTTTCGCCAGTGCCGGACGAGCCGGTCGGCCTGCTCGCGCCGGTCGCCGCCAGCCTCGGCCGCGATGGCGACGGCGGTCGCAGCCAGTGGCCGGGCGGCGCGCGCGAAACGCAGCAGAGTGTCGGCTTCCCGCTCGCGCACCCGCGCCTCCCGTGCCGGCGCGGCCCCGCCCGCGTACCCGTCCACCTGCCGGCGACGCCCGCCGCCGGGTGCCGCCACTGCCTGCGGCGACTGGCTTTAGCCAACCACAGCCCGGCTGGCGGTCGATAGCGGTCCCGGCTGGTTGGCCTGCCCGCTGCCGACGCGGCCGGGCGCCGCCGACGGCGGGCTTGGGAGGATCCGCGCGCAGCGGCCGGTGTGGCCCGCGGCCGACATCGTGGTGCGCGTCGGCGTCAGGCGTGCAGGTGGCGGCGCAGGGCCAGGACCGCCATCGCGGCGGCGGCGAGCGCGCCGATGGCGACGACGGTGGCGGCGGACAGCCACACCGCGTCCCAGCCGAACAGCGGGAACGTCGTCTGGTGGCCGAAGTGGCCGTCGACCAGGAAGACCTTCGCGGCGACCAGCGCGCCGCCGGCGACCAGGCCGCCGGCCAGGCCGGCCAGGCCGCACTCCAGCACGAACGGGGCGCGGATCGTCGCGTTCGTCGCCCCGACCAGCCGCATGATCGACGTCTCCCGGCGGCGGGCGTGGGCCGACACCCGGATCATCGTGTAGATCAGCGCGCCGGAGGCGACCGCCTGGACCGCCGCGAGCGAGAACGCGGCCACGCTGAACCCGTTCAGGACCCGGTACAGCGGCTCGAGCAGCGCCTGCTGGTCGCGGACGGCCTCGACGCCGTCCCAGCCGGTGTAGCCGACGACGATCTCGTCGCCGCGGCGGGGGTCGGCCAGCTGCAGGCGCAGCGCGGCCGGCAGGTCGGCCGGGCTGACCCCCGCGACCACCTCCGGGGAGGCGCGGAAGTCGTGCTTGAACCGCTCGTAGACCTGTTCCTTCGACTCGTAGCGGACGGCGAGCACGTTCGGCTCGGCGCGCAGGGCGTCCATCAGCCCGGCGCGCTGGGCCGGGGTGATGTCGTCGGTCAGGTCGACGACCACTTCGAGCTGGTTGAGCAGGTAGCCGTCGACCGTGCGCACCTGCGCCCGCAGCAGCAGGCCGGCACCCAGCATGGCCAGGCAGACCGCGGCAGTGATGACCACGGCCGAGGTCACCGCGAGGTTGCGGCGCAGGCCGGCGAACAGGATCGCGAGCAGCGGGCCGAGGCGCACCTACCCCCCTTCCCGGCTGGTCAGCACGCTGCCCGGGGCGGCCTGGCTGGCGGGCGCCGGCCCGTCGGTGGCCTGCGGCTGGGCGTAGCCGCCGCGGCGCTCGTCGCGGACGACGACCCCGTCGGCGAGCTCGACCACCCGGCGGCGGCGGGAATCGACCAGCCCGGCGTTGTGGGTGGCCATGATCACGGTGGTGCCGGTCCGGTTCACCGCGTCGAGCAGCTGCATGATCCCTTCGCTGGTGGCCGGGTCGAGGTTGCCGGTCGGCTCGTCGGCGAGCAGCACCCGCGGCCGGCCGACGAACGCCCGGGCGATCGCCACCCGCTGCTGCTCGCCGCCGGACAGCTCGTCCGGGTACCTCTTCTCCTTGCCCGCCAGCCCCACCAGCGCCAGCACCTCGGGCACGACGCTGCGCACCACGTGCCGCGGCCGGCCGATCACGTCCAGCGCGAACGCGACGTTGCCGGCGACGGTGCGGTCGGGCAGCAGGCGGAAGTCCTGGAACACGCAGCCGACCGTGCGGCGCAGCAGCGGCACCCGCCGGTCGGGGATGGCGGCGAGGTCGACGCCGTCAATCGTGACCAGGCCGCTGGTCGCCCGCTCCTCGCGCAGCAGCAGGCGCAGCAGGGTCGACTTGCCCGAGCCGGACGGGCCGACCAGGAAGACGAACTCGCCCTCGCCGATCCGCAGGCTGACGTCGCGCAGCGCCGGGCGGCTGCCGGCCTGGTAGCGCATGGTCACCGCGTCCAGCCGGATCACGGCCGCCTCCCGGCGCCGGGATGGCGCGGGTCCCGCCCCCGGCGTGCGCAGGCCACCAACCGTCTCGATACGCCGCGGGACATGTCAGTGACTGTAGGTGACGATCGGGGCGGATCGGCTGCTAGACACGCGGCGGTCCGCCCACCGCTGCCCGCCGTCTCGGCATGCGGTCGCCGGGCAGCCAGCCGCGCGCCCGCGCGTCAAACCGCGTCGCGGCCGGTGGTGGGTGATGTCGGGTGCATGACGCGGCCGCCGCCCGGATTGCTCGGGTCGTCCGCGGGAATCACGACTTGGGCCGGCCGGAAGGAGGATTGCGTGGTCGTGAACCGGCGGGCGGGCGTACCGTGAACGAACAGCGTCCGACAGTCGTTGTCAATGGCGGCCGGCCGGCGGATGCGCGCTCGCGTCGCGGGGACGTGGCCGCCGTTGCCGAAACAGTTTCGCGCTGACCGGTCTGGGGGTACTGGGAGTACGCGGAACGGTACCCGCCGCCAGCGCCCGTGCCGGGTCCCGCTGGACCTGGGGCCGGCCGGCGCCGTACCCAGACCTGCCCACCCTGCCCCATCGACCCGCGCTTACGGAGAGGACGACAGCATGTGCTGCGACGACCTGGTCTGTGCCCGCTGCGCGGGTCCGGTGGCCGAAGGCCGCTGCCCGTCGTGCCGATCCGCCCGCGCCGCGTTGCACCACGGCTCCAGCGGCTTCCAGCTGTCCCCGCAGCTGCTGTCGCTGTTGTTGCTGCTGCTGACCGCGCTGGCGCTGCTCGCCGCCCACCAGGTGAGGTGATTCGGGCCACACGCCAGGCATCATCGGCATGTGACCCCGACTGGACGGCCCGTGACGGCTTCCGCGTCGCCACCCCGCCGCTTCCTCGCCCGCGGTGCCCGGCCGGCACCCCGGGCCACTGTTCTGCTTCGGGCCGCGACCTGCGTGCTGCTCGCCGGGTGGCTGGCCGCCTGCTCGGGTGACGACGGCGGTGGGCCGGCCGGTCCCGGTGGTGCGTCGGTGTCGGCGGCACCGCCGTCCTCGGGCGGCGCGGCGGGCGCGGGCGGGCTCGGGCACCCGGGTGACGACGCGGCCGCCGACCAGGTCGTGGTGACCGGCCTCGCCGCGCCCTGGGGCGTGGCCTTCCTGCCATCCGGGACGGTGCTCATCGCCGAGCGGGACACCGGCCGGATCCTGTGGATGCCGGCCGGCGGGGGAACCCCGCAGGAGGTGCTCACCCTTCCCCGGGTGCGCCACCGTGACGAGAGCGGTCTGCTGGGACTCGCGGTCTCCCCGACCTACGCGGACGATCACCTGGTCTACGCCTACTACAGCAGCGAGACCGACAACCGGATCGTTCGGTTCACCCTGGCCGACGGCGACGACGACAAGGGCACGCGGCCAACCGTCGGCGAGATCGAGCCCATCCTGACCGGGCTGGGCGCGGCCCCGGTCCACGACGGCGGGCGGATCGCGTTCGGGCCGGACGGCATGCTCTACGCGGGAGTCGGGGACGCCAGCCGCCCGCCCGCCGCCCAGGACCTCAACAGCCTGAACGGCAAGATCCTTCGGATGCGCCCGGACGGCTCCGCGCCGGACGACAACCCGTTCCCCGGATCGCTGGTCTACAGCCTTGGCCACCGTAACGTGCAGGGGCTGGCCTGGGACAGCGCTGGCCGGCTGTGGGCGACCGAGTTCGGCCAGAACACCTGGGACGAGATCAACCTGATCGAGCCCGGGGCCAACTACGGCTGGCCGGTCGTCGAGGGCGTCGGCGACACCCAGAACGGCCGGTTCACCAACCCGCTGGTCGTGTGGACCCCGGCGGAGGCATCGCCGAGCGGCGCCGCGATCCGGGACAACACCCTCTATGTCGCGGCCCTGCGCGGGCAGCGGATCTGGGCGGTCGACATCGACCCGGCCGCCCCGGCCGAGCGCGCCGTCGTCGGCGAGCCACGGCAGCTACGCCGGGGCGACTACGGCCGGCTGCGCACCCTGCTCAACGCGCCCGACGGCACGCTGTGGCTGGTCACCAGCAACACCGACGGCCGCCTCCGCGGCCAGCCGCACCAGGACGACGACCGGATCATCTCCCTGCGCTGACCGTGACCGGCCGGCACACCGGTGACCGCGACGGGCGTAGGCTCGTGACCTTGGGGTAACGGGCACGGGGCAAGGAAGGCAGCGAGACGGTGCCGAAGGAGACCGGTCGCAGGACGATCGCGCAGAACCGGCGTGCCCGGCATGAGTACGACATCCTCGACACCTACGAGGCCGGGCTGGTGCTCACCGGCACCGAGGTGAAGTCGCTTCGCGCCGGGCGGGCTTCCCTGGTCGACGGGTTCGCCCAGGTGGAGAACGGCGAGGTGTGGCTGCACAACGTCCACATCCCCGAGTACACCGAGGGGACGTGGACGAACCACGCGCCGCGTCGCAAGCGCAAGCTCCTGCTGCACCGCGGTGAGATCGAGAAACTGCTCGGCAAGACCAAGGAGGGCGGCCTGACGCTGGTGCCGCTCACCCTGTACTGGAAGGACGGCCGGGCGAAGGTCGAGGTCGCGCTCGCCCGCGGCCGCAAGGCCCACGACAAGCGCCAGGCCATCGCCGAGCGGGACGCGAAGCGCGAGATGAACCGGGCCATCGGCCGCTACGTCAAGGGCCGCAGCCGCTGACCGGCTCGCCGTGCCCGGCCAGCCAGGCTGGTCGTCATCGGGCCGCCATCGCCGGCCCGCAGCGGTGCTGGTCGCTTCGGCGGCCGCCGTGACCGGGCAGGACCTTGCCTGGCTGGACGAGCTGCTCACGCCGTCCGGGGCTGAGCTGCTCGAGCGGGCCGCGGCCGCCCTGGCCGAGGGCGACGAGTTGCGTGCGGGGGAGCGGCTGCGGGCGGCCGGGGTGGCGCCGGGCCTCGTCGCCGCCGCGTTCACCCAGGCTGAGCTGCGCCGACGGGCGGCGAGCTGGTTCGCCCGGGCCGACGAGATGCTGTTCACCCGCGCCGGGCTGGAGCAGTCGACCGCCGAGGCGGTCGCCCGTCACCGTTCCGCGCGGTTCGCGAGCCTGGTCGACGGTGGGCGGCTGGCCGACCTGTGCACCGGAATCGGCGGCGACCTGCTCGCCCTGGCCGGTATCGGCCGGCCGCTCCTCGCCGTTGACCGGGATCCGGTCCACCTGCGGATCGCCGTCCACAACTGCCGCGTCTACGTGCCGGACGCCCAGGTCGAGGCCTGCCTCGCCGATGTGCGGGAGGTGGACCTCGCCGGGGTGGCTGGCGTGTTCGTCGACCCGGCCCGGCGCTCCGACGGCCGGCGGCTTGCTGCCGGGGTGAGCGAGCCGCCACTGGCGTGGTGCCTGGAACTGGCCGAGCGGGTGCCGGCGGTGGCGGTGAAGGCGGCACCCGGGCTGCCCACCGGGCTGGTCCCGGCTGGCTGGGAGGTTGAGTTCGTCGCGGTCGGCCGCGACCTGAAGGAGGCCGTTCTCTGCTCCCCGGCGCTGGCCGCTGGCACATCTCGGCGGGCAACGGTCCTGCTCGCCGGCCCGCCGGCGGCACCGGAGGTCAACGTCGCGACGCTGTGCGGGGAGCCGGACCCGCCCGCGGCCGACGGCGGCCGGGTGGTCGGCGAGCCTGGGGCCTACCTGTTCGACCCGAGCCCTGCCGTCACCCGGGCCGGGCTTGTCGGGGAGCTGGCCCGCCGGCTGGGCGCCTGGCAGGTGGACCCGCTGATCGCCTTCCTGACGGCGGACCGGGCAGTACGGACGCCCTTCGCCCGGCCGTTGCGGATCGAGGCCAGCCTGCCGTTCGACACCCGGCGGGTGGCCGCGGTGCTCCGGGGCATGGGGATCAGCGCGCTCGACCTGCGCCGGCGCGGATTGGCCGGCGACGTCGAGACGCTGCGACGGCGCCTGCTCCCGGCCCGGCGCGACCTCGTCCCCGGTGGCCCAGCGGTCACCGTCGTGATGACCCGCTACCGCGACCGGCCCTGGGCCTTCGTCTGCGTGGACGTGCCCGACGGGGCGGATGAGCCGGACAGCGCTGATCAGGGCTGACTCGGGCGGGCCTGACCGGGCAGCGCGGACCGGGCGGAGGTGGCCGGCGGCACCGGTGTGATCGGGCGGACGAACGTCGACAGGGCGAGCGGGCGCATCATGTCGTTGCCTCTGCAACAATATTTCGGAGGGCAGCGTCATGGCCGTCCCGCGACCGAGAGGCGACTGGACATGGAAATCAAGGAACTCGGGCACCTGGTGCTCTACGTACGCAACATCGAGCGCTCGGCCGCGTTCTACCGGGACGTCCTGGGCTTCCGCCAGATCCTGCCCGGCCCGAACAACCAGAACCCGCTGCGTCTCCCCATCGCGGCGTACTCGTCCGGGCGGACCCACCACGAGCTGCTGCTGATCGAGGTCGGCGAGGACGCGGCCAGCCTGCCACGCGGCCGCCGGGTCGGCATGTACCACTTCGGCCTCAAGGTCGGCGACAGCGACGACGAACTGCGCGAGGTGCTGGCGCACATCCGCAGGCACGGCGTCCCGATCGCCGGCGCGTCCGACCACACCGTGACGCACAGCCTCTACATCTTCGATCCCGACGGCAACGAGATCGAGCTCTACATCGACGTCCCGGGCGTCGACTGGCGGTCCGACGAGACCCTGATCGCCGCCCCGATCAAGCCGCTGCGCCTGTAGCTTTCCGCCGATCCGGCCCGCGTCCGGCGAGACTGGCGGCGTGCCGGCCGACGACGGGCCAGATCAGCGAAAGCCCGAGGAGCCCCTGCCCAGGCCCGGCCAGGCGCCGCCACGGGATGACGGCGCTGCCAGCCACCCTGCGCCGGGGCGGGCCGCGCCATCGTTGGTCACCGACGGGATCGTGCTCTCGATGACCTTCGTCGCCGGTCTCATGGACGCGGTGGCGTTCCTCGGCATCGGGGATCTCTTCGTGGCGATGGTGACCGGCAACGTCGCCCTGCTCGGCTTCGCGGTCGCCGGGGCCCATGGCCACTCGGCCGCGGAGATCCTCATCGCGGTGAGCAGCTTCTTCACCGGTGCCCTCATCGGCGCGCGGCTGTGCGCCCAGCCCACTCCGCCCGCCCGGCCGCGCCCGCTGGCCGTGGCGACCGGGACCCACGCCGGCCTGCTCATGGCCGGGCTGGCGCTGGTGGCGGCCGCCGACGCCACCGGCAACCGCTGGCGCTACCTGCTGATCGTCACCCTCGCCCTGGCGATGGGCCTGCAGAACGCGGCCGCGCGCAGCCTGGGCGTCCCGGACATCCCGACCAACGTGCTGACCACGCATCTCACCATGATCGCGATCGGGAGCCGGCTGGGTGGCGGCTCCGGCAAGGGCACCGGCCGACGCCTCGTCGCCCCCATCGCGATGTTCTGCGGCGCGCTCGTCGGCGGCACCGCCATCCTCGCCTTCGGCCCGGTCGTGCCGCTCGCGATCGCCGTGACGCTCGCAACCCTGGCCACCGCTGTCGCCGCCCGCCACCACATCCTCGCCTGACCCGCGCCCGGGACAGCGGGCGCACTGGGCAGACACGCCGGTTCCGCCCCGGCCGTCCGGCGCCGACCGCACGTGCGGCTGGCGGTGGGGCCGGCGCGCCGCTGGTGCCCGATCCGGGCGATCGCGGCCGGGATGGGCGGGATCGGGCGAGGCCGACCCCGCTCCCGCGCGCCGCGGAGGTCCCTGGCCCTGTCGGGAACAAGCCGCCCGCGGCGGTGTTGTACCCGGTGCGCCAGCGGTATGCTGGCCAGGCACCCATCCGCGCAGCCGGCGACGGCCCGCGGAGGGGGCACGCACCTCGACAACTCACGCACCTCGACAACTGAAGAGCACAACGCACGGCGACCGCGCCGTCCACCGGCCCGCTCGCGGGCTCGCGGACAGTCCCGGTGCCGTGTGCTGAACCTGGGGGTGACCGGTTTCGACTTCGGACGCCACGCCAGGGGAAGCGGGCCGAGGATGAGCGGTTATCTCGCTAACGCTCCGCTCAAAAAAACAGCTGCCAACGAGAAGCAGCCCGTTACCTCCGCTTACGCCCTCGCGGCCTGAGCGGACCACAGGTAACTGTCAGCCTGGGATTTCCTCCGGCCCAGGATCTGGCATCGCCAGGAGGATCACCACGTCACCCGGTCACGGGGTGACGGGGGACACCAGACAGTGACTGAGCCCACACCGGCCAGCCTGCGGGACCGGTGGGGCTGAGAAACAAGAAGCAGGCTGCGCCCGGAGAAGCCCTGACGCGCCGCCGAAGGACGCGGGTTCGATTCCCGCCACCTCCAC
>JADGHD010000821.1 GCA_019689615.1 Frankia sp.
CGTCCGCGCCCCCCTCGTCGGCACCACCGCCCACTGGGCCGCCGCCCGTGCGGGACGGGGGCGCGGACGAGGCCAGTGGCCAGGCGGAGGCACGGTGAGGATCGGCCTGGCCTGCCCGTACACCTGGGACGTCCCGGGCGGCGTCCAGGTGCACGTGCGCGACCTCGCCGAGACGCTGATCGCGGCCGGGCACGAGGTCAGCGTGATCACCCCGGTCGACGACTCCGACGCGCTGCCGCCGTACGCCGTCGACGCCGGCCGCGCGCTGCCGGTGCCCTACAATGGCTCGGTCGCCCGGCTGCTGATGGGGCCGGTGTCGGCCGCGCGGGTGCGCCGCTGGCTGCGCGAGCACGAGTTCGACGTGCTGCACGTGCACGAGCCGACCGCGCCCAGCGTCGGCCTGCTCGCCTGCATGCTCGCCGACGGCCCGATCGTCGGGACGTTCCACACGGCCAACCCGCGTTCGAAGATCCTCACCGCGGCCCAGGGAGCGCTGCAGCCGTCGCTGGAGAAGCTGCGCGCCCGGATCGCGGTCTCCGAGGCGGCGAGGCGCACGATCGTCGAGCATCTCGGCCACAGCGCCGTGCTGATCCCGAACGGCGTGCGGGTCGCCGCGTTCGCCGGCGCCATCCCGCTGCCGGGCTACGAGCCGCCCCGGCACACGGTCTGCTTCCTTGGCCGCATCGACGAGCCGCGCAAGGGCCTGGACGTGCTGCTGGCCGCGCTGCCGGAGCTGGCCCGCCGGGTCCCGGACGTGCGGGTGCTGGTGGCCGGCCCGGGCGACATCGCGGCGGTGCGCTCCCGGCTCCATCCGGCGCTGCGCGACCACGTCGACCTGATCGGCCTGGTGGCCAACGAGGACAAGCCCCGGGTGTTCGCCTCCGGCGACGTCTACTGCGCGCCCAACACCGGCCAGGAGAGCTTCGGGATCGTGCTGCTGGAGGCGATGGCCGCCGGCACCCCGGTGGTGGCCAGCGACATCGACGCGTTCCGCCGGGTGCTCGACGACGGCCGCGCCGGCCGGCTGTTCGGCGTGGGCGAGCCGGCCGAGCTGGCCGCCGGGCTGGCCGAGCTGCTGCTCGACCCGGCGGCCCGGGCGGAGCTGGCCGCCCGCGGCCGCCGGGTCGTCGCGGCCTACGACTGGCCCGTGATCGCCAGGGCGGTCGTCGACATCTACCGCATGGTCAGCGCGGGCGCCGCGCCGGTAACGCTGGTCTCCGACAGCGTGAGCGGGGTCGTCGCAACCGGCGGCGAGGGCTAGCTACAGCAGGGCCGCCGGACCGGCCGCCATGTGCAGACAACTGCAGGTCGGCGTCCCCGCTGCCCCGGCGGCGCTGGGCTGGGCGTGGGCGGCCGGTGTGGCCGCCGGCCCATCCGCCAGACCGGCGCGGCGCGGCCACCAGCCGTTCACTACGCTGCCGGTGATGACTGTCGTCGTGGTCGTTGTCGTCGTCGTGGTGGCGGTCGCGACCTATCTGACCTGGCTGGCCCGCAGGCTCGACCGCCTCGCCGTCCGGGTCGAGGCTGCCCGTGCCGGCCTGGTGACGCAGCTTGCCGAGCGGGCCCAGGCGGCGGCGGAGCTTGGCGCGGCCTGCGACCTCCCCGAGCTGCGGGCGGCGGCCGAGCGGGCGGCGGCCGGGCACGCGGCGACCCGTGGCGGGGCCGCGCCGCTGGACACCACCGTCGAGGAGGCGGAGAACCTGCTCAGCCGGGCGCTGCGGGCGCCGGCCGTGGCCGCGGCCGGCCAGAGCGCCCCGGCCCAGCTGCATGCCGTGGACGCCGCCGCCGCGCGGGTGGCGCTCGCCCGCCAGCTGCACAACGACGCCGTGCGCGACCTGCGGGCGCTGCGTGGCCGCCGGCTCGTCCGGCTGCTGCACCTGTCCGGCCGCCGCCCGCTGCCGGGCTACTTCGAGATCGACGACGCGCTGCCGGTCCGCGACGAGCCGCGGCCCGCACCCGGGGCGCCGCCGGCGGCCACCCCCACCGTGGCACCCGCGGCCGAGCCGCCAGTGGCCGCCCAGCCGGCCGCCGCGCCACCGGCGGCCACCGTGTACCCCGAGACCCGCCCGCCGGACGCCCGGCCGGCCCCTCCGGAG
>JADGHD010000061.1 GCA_019689615.1 Frankia sp.
ACCGCCCCCCCCCCGCCCCCCCCCCCGCCCCCCCGGCCCCGCCCCGGGGCGCCCCCCCCGCCCCCGCCCGCGCCCACCGCCTCGTGCGCCGAGCGGAACGGCACGCCCTGCCGGACGAGGTACTCGGCGACGTCGGTGGCCAGTGCGAAGCCGTCCGGGGCGGAGGCGGCCAGCCGGTCCGCCCGGACCCGCATGGTGGCGATCGTGCCGGTCATCGCGGGCAGCACCACCAGCAGGGTGTCGACCGCGTCGAACACCGGCTCCTTGTCCTCCTGCAGGTCCCGGTCGTAGGCCAGCGGCAGGCCCTTGAGCGTGGTCAGCAGGCCGGTGAGCGAGCCGATGAGCCGGCCGCTCTTGCCCCGGGCGAGCTCCGCGACGTCCGGGTTCTTCTTCTGCGGCATGATCGAGCTGCCGGTGGCGAAGGCGTCGTCGAGGACGACCCAGCCGAACTCCCGGCTGGTCCACAGCACCAGCTCCTCGCCGAGCCGGGACAGGTGGACGCCGATCATCGCCGCCACGAACAGGAACTCGGCCGCGAAGTCGCGGTCGGAGACCGCGTCGATCGAGTTCGCGAACGGCCGGTCGAAGCCCAGCTCGGCGGCCACCCCGGCGGGGTCGAGCGGCAGCGACGAGCCGGCGAGCGCCCCGGCGCCCAGCGCGCAGACGGCCGTCCGGCGGTCCCAGTCCCGCAGCCGGTCGACGTCGCGCACGAACGCCTGCACGTGGGCGAGCAGCTGGTGGCCGAACGAGATCGGCTGGGCGTGCTGCAGGTGGGTCATCCCGGGCGCCGGGGTGTCCACGTGCGCCTCGGCGACGTCGACGAGCGCGCTGGACAGGTCGGTCAGCGCGACCGAGACCTGCCTGGCCTGGTCGCGCAGGTAGAGCCGCAGGTCGGTGGCGATCTGGTCGTTGCGGCTGCGGCCGGCGCGCAGCTTGCCGCCGAGCGTGCCGAGCCGCTCGAGCAGCGCCCGCTCGAGCGCGGTGTGCACGTCCTCGTCCTCGAGGGTCGGGCGGAACCGGCCGGCGGCGACGTCCTCGGCCACCTCGTCCAGCGCCGTGAGCATCGCGTCGAGCTCGCCGTCGTCGAGCAGCCCGGCGCGGTGCAGCACCCGGGCGTGCGCCCTGGAGGCGAGCAGGTCGTAGCGGGCGAGCCGCCAGTCGAAGTGCACACTGACCGACAACCGGGCCAGCGCGTCCGCGGGGCCGCCGGCGAACCGCCCGCCCCACAGCCGCAGCGGAGCGCCGCCGCCCGTCTCGATCGGCTCTGGACCGGTCGTAGTCACCTCAGCTGCTCCCTCGCAGGCCCGTAGCTGTCGTTGTCTTCGTTGTTGTTGTCTCGTTGTCGATGTCAGCAGCGCCGGCCGTCGCCGGGACGCCGACCGCGCAAGCCAGGCGGTCACCGCGGCGCGGCCGGCGTCACCGCGTCTGGTCGCCGTTGTCGACGGTGGGCCGGGGCACGGCGCCGGCCGAGCCGCCGGTGTCGTCGCCCGCCCGGGCGCGGCCCTCGGCAAGGGCCAGCAGGCGGGCGGCCAGCCGCGGGCCGTTGGCCGTCGCCCCCGCCGCGCCCGGCTGGCCAGCGCTGGAACCCCGGCCACCCGGCTCCCCGCCGCCCGGGGCGGCCGAGGTCGCCCGGCAGACGACGAGGACCGTGTCGTCCCCCGCTATGGTGCCCATGACCTCGGGGAGGGCGGCCCGGTCGAGTGCCGAGGCGAACAGCTGCGCGGCGCCCGGCGGGGTGCGCAGCACGACCAGGTCGCCGTTCGCCTCGGCGGAGACCAGCAGGTCCTCGCACAGCCGGGACAGCGGCAGCCGCACCGACTCGGCCGGGGCCAGCCCCGGGTCGACCGTGTAGACCAGGGTGCCGTCGGCGGCCCTGGTCTTGGTCGCGCCCAGCTCCTCCAGGTCGCGGGACAGGGTCGCCTGGGTGACCCGCACACCCTCGGCGGCCAGCAGCCGGGCGAGCTCGGTCTGCGAGCGCACCGCGCCCGCCGAGATCAGCTCCGCCAGCCGGGCCTGCCTGGCCCGCTTGGTCAGCGGGGCCGCGGGCCTCGTCCCCGGCGTGCCGCCGGTGGGTCCGGTGGGTGAGGTCATGCCAGCAGGAAGGCGAGCAGCGCCTTCTGGACGTGCAGCCGGTTCTCCGCCTGGTCGAAGACCGCCGACGCCGGGCCGTCCATCGCCCCGGCGGAGATCTCCTCACCGCGGTGCGCCGGCAGACAGTGCATGACGATCGCCTTCGGCGCGGCGACGGCCAGCAGCGACTCGTTGAGCTGGAAGCCCTGGAACGCCGCCACCCGGGCGGCGGCGTCGGCCTCCTGCCCCATCGACGCCCAGACGTCGGTGTAGAGCACGTCGGCGCCGGTCGCCGCGGCCACCGGGTCGGTCAGCACCTCGACGGCGGCGCCGGTGGTCGCGCCGATCTCGCTGGCCTGCCGGACGACGCCCGGGTCCGGCTGGTACCCGGGCGGGCTGGCCACCCGGACCGTCAGCCCCGCCATCGCGCCGGCGAGCAGCAGCGAGTGGGCGACGTTGTTGCCGTCCCCGACGTAGGTGAGGGTGTGCCCGGCCAGCGAGCCGAAGTGGGCGCGGATCGTCTGCAGGTCGGCGAGCGCCTGGCAGGGGTGGGCGTGGTCGGACAGCGCGTTGATCACCGGCACGGACGCGGCGCCGGCCAGCGCCTCGATCCGGTCCTGGCCGAAGGTGCGGATCACGATCGCGTCGACGTAGCGGCTGAGCACCGCCGCCGTGTCCTCGATCGTCTCTCCGCGGCCGAGCTGGGTGGTGTTCGCGTCGATGACCAGCGGGTGCGCGCCCAGCTCGGCGACGCCGACCTCGAACGACAGGCGGGTCCTGGTCGACGGCTTCTCGAAGATCAGCGCGACCGACCTGCCGGCCAGTGGCCGGGGCACGTCCGGCGCCCGCCGGTTGGCCTTGAGCTGGTCGGCGGCGTCCAGGACCGCCGCCTGCTCGGCCGGGGTCAGGTCGGTGTCCAGCAGGAAGTGGCGGGCCGTCATGCGCCGACCCTAGCGGCGGCGGCCGCGATGGCGGGCAGCGCGGCGAGGAACTCGTCGGCCTCGGCCTCGGTGAGCACCAGCGGCGGGGCGAGCCGGACCCGGTTGGGGGCGATCCCGTTGACCAGGAAGCCGGCCTCGCGGGCCGCGGCCTCGAACGCGGCGGCGGTCGGGGTGGCCAGCTCGATGCCCCGCCACAGGCCGACGCCGTGCACGGCGACGATCCCTGGCGCGCCGGCCTCGGCGGCCGCCATGATCCCGGCGGCCAGCCGCTCGCCCACCCGGGTCGCGGACTCCAGCAGCCCGTCCGCCTCGATCGTGTCGAGCACGGCGAGCGCCGCGGCGCAGACCACGGGGCCGCCGCCGAAGGTGCTGCCGTGCTCGCCCGGGCCGAGCAGCCGCCCGGCCTCGCCGATGCCGATGCAGGCGCCGATCGGCAGCCCCCCGCCCAGCCCCTTGGCCAGCGTGACGACGTCCGGGCGCACGCCGGCGGTCTGGTGGGCGAACCAGGCGCCGGTGCGGCCGATCCCGCTCTGGACCTCGTCGAGGACGAGCAGGGCCCCGGTCTCGTCGCACAGCGCCCGCGCGGCCGCCAGGTAGCCCGGCGGCGGCGGGACAACGCCGGCCTCGCCCAGCGTCGGCTCCAGGAAGACCGCGGCCGTGCGCTCGCTGATCGTCGCCCGCAGCGCGTCGATGTCGCCATAGGGGACGAACCGCACGCCGGGCAGCAGCGGCTCGAACGGGGCCCGCTTGCTCGGCTGGCCGGTGATGGACAGGGCGCCCATGGTGCGGCCGTGGAACGCGCCATCGGCAGCGATGATCTCGCTCCGTCCGGTCTTGCGGCTGATCTTGATGGCGCACTCGTTGGCCTCGGCGCCGGAGTTGGCGAAGAAGACCCGCGCGTCCTCGCCGAGCAGCCCGACCAGCCGCTCGGCCAGGCGCACCTGCGGCTCGTTGACGTAGAGGTTCGAGGTGTGGCCGAGCGAGTCGAGCTGGGCGGTCACCGCGGCGCGCACGGCCGGGTGGGCGTGGCCGAGGACGGTGACCGCGATCCCGGCGAGCAGGTCGAGGTACTCCTTGCCCTCGGTGTCCCAGACCCGGCTGCCGGAGCCGCGGGCGAGCGCCACCGCCGGCCGGCCGTAGGTGGCCATGATCACGGCGTCGCGCCGCTCGAACAGGTCGGCGGTTCCGGCCGCCGTCAGCACGGTGGTCACGGGGTGTCGGCTCCGTTCCGGGCGACCGGGGTGATCAGGGTCCCGATCCCCTCGTCGGTGAAGATCTCCAGCAGTACGGCGTGCGGCACCCGGCCGTCGAGCACGTGCGCCTGCGGCACGCCGCCCTCGACAGCCCGCAGGCAGGCCTCCATCTTCGGGATCATGCCGCTGCTCAGGTCGGGCAGCATGGCGCGCAGCTCGTCGCTGTCGAGCTCGCTGATCACCTCGTCGGAGTTCGGCCAGTCCGCGTACAGGCCCTCGACGTCGGTGAGCACGACGAACTTGGCGGCGCCGAGGGCGACCGCGAGCGCGGCGGCGGCGGTGTCGGCGTTGACGTTGTAGACACCGCCCTCCTCACCGCGGGCGACGGTGGCCACGACCGGCACCTTGCCCGAGTCGAGCAGCGCGTTGACGGTCTCCGGGGCGACCGAGACGACGTCGCCGACCAGCCCGATGTCCACCTCCTCGCCGTTGACCAGGGCGGGCCGGCGGCGCGCGGTGAACAGGTTCGCGTCCTCGCCCGACAGGCCGACGGCGAACGGGCCGTGGTTGTTGACCAGGCCGACCACGTCCCGGTTGACCTGGCCGACGAGCACCATCCGGACGATCTCCATGGTCTCCGGGGTGGTGACCCGCAGGCCGCCGGTGAACACCGACTCGACGCCGAGCCGGTTGAGGTGGGCGGTGATCTGCGGGCCGCCGCCGTGCACGACGACCACCCGGATCCCGGCCAGCCGCAGGAAGACGACGTCGTCGGCGAACGCCTCGCGCAGCGCCGGGGTGGTCATCGCGTGGCCGCCGTACTTGATCACGACGGTCGAGCCGTGGAACCTGGCGAGCCAGGGCAGCGCCTCGACCAGCACCCTGGTCTTGGCCAGGGCCGAGTGCCAGCGCGCGCTCGCCGCCGGCACCGCGGTGCCCGCCTGCTCGACCAGGCCGCCAAGCCCGCCGGCACCCGACAGGTTCGCCGCCGACTGCGACGCCGTCACCCGCATCCCGCTCGCTCCTCCACCAGCACCCGGGTCTGCCGCCGCGCCCGCGTCCGTCCGGCCGCTCATGTCGAGTACGCCGAGTTCTCGTAGACGTAGCCCTCGGTCAGGTCGTTGGTCCAGATCGTCGCCTCGGCGTTGCCGGCGTTCAGGTTGGCGACGATCGTGATCTCACGCCCGGACAGGTCGACCAGCTCCCGGGGCTCGCCGGGGGCGCCGGCCCGGCACACCATGACGCCGTTCATCGAGACGTCGAGCTCGTCGGGCTCGAAGACGGCGCCGGTGGTGCCGATCGCCGCCAGCACCCGGCCCCAGTTGGGGTCCTTCCCGTAGAGCGCGCACTTGAGCAGGTTGTTGCGGGCGATCGCCCGGCCGGCCTCGAGCGCGTCGTCCTCGCTCGCCGCGCCGGTGACCGTGATCGCGATGTCCTTGGTCGACCCCTCGGCGTCGCCGATCATCTGCCTGCCCAGCTCCCAGCAGACCTCGGTGACCAGCCTCGTCAGCTCGTCGGCCGGCAGGCTCGCGCCGCTGGCGCCGGAGGCGAGCAGCAGCACGGTGTCGTTGGTGGACAGGCAGCCGTCGGAGTCGATCCGCTGGAAGGTCAGCCGCACCGCCTCGCGCAGGGCGCGGTCGAGGGTGGCGGAGTCGGCCACGGCGTCGGTGGTGACGACGACCAGCATGGTGGCCAGGGACGGGGCGAGCATCGCCGCGCCCTTGCCGATGCCACCGACCGTGACCACCGTGCCGTCCACGGCCGTCGCGGTGCGCACGGCCTGCTTGCTGACGGTGTCGGTGGTGCGGATCGCCTCGGCCGCCGCCGGCCCGCCGTCGGGCGCGAGCGCGGCGACGGCGGCGCTGACGCCCGGCAGCAGCTTGTCCATCGGCAGCCGCACGCCGATCAGCCCGGTCGAGCAGACGGCGACCTCGCCGGCGCCGATCCCGAGCTCGGCGGCGACGTGCTCGGCGGTGTGGTGGGTGTCGGCGAAGCCGTCCGGCCCGGTGCAGGCGTTCGCCCCGCCGGAGTTGAGCACGACCGCGCGCAGCCGGCCGTCGGCGAGCACCTGGCGGGTCCACAGCACCGGCGCGGCCTTGACCCGGTTGGTGGTGAACACGCCGGCGGCGGCGTCGGACGGGCCGTCGTTGACGACGAGCGCGACGTCCGGGCGCCCGGACGGCTTCAGTCCGGCCGCGACGCCCGCGGCCCGGAAGCCCCTGGGGGCGGTGACGGTCACGTGTGGCTCCTCGGTCGTGGAGTGCCAGAGGTCAGCAGGTCAGCAGGTCAGGCGGGCGCGCCAGCGGGCGCGGGGGGCCGAGGCCGGGCGCCGGGCGTCAGGGGGCGATGCCGGCGATCGGCAGGCCGGTGGTCTCCGGCAGGCCGAGCATGAGGTTGGCGCACTGGATCGCCTGCCCGGCGGCGCCCTTGGTGAGGTTGTCGATCGCCGAGACGACGACCACCCGGCCGGCGTCGGCATCGTAGGTCGCCTGCAGGTGCGCGGTGTTGCTGCCGAGCGTGGCCGCGGTGCGCGGCCACCGGCCAGCCGGCAGGACCCGCACGAACGGCTCGCCCGCGTAGGCCTCGCGCAGCACGCGGGTGACCTGCTCCTCGCTGACGTCGGCCGATGCCGGGCGGGCGGTGCAGGTCGCGAGGATCCCGCGGGGCATCGGCGCGAGCGTCGTGGTGAACGACAGCGTCACCGCGGCGTCGGCGCCGGCCGGCAGGCACCTGGCCAGGTTCTGCACGATCTCCGGCCGGTGCTGGTGGCGGCCGACGCGGTAGGCGGTGATGTCGCCCATCACCTCGGAGCCGAGCAGGTGGGGCTTGGGCGAGCGGCCGGCGCCGGAGGTGCCGCTGGCCGCGACGACGACGAGGTCGGCCGGCTCGATCATGCCGGCCGCGAGCAGCGGGGCGTAGGCGAGCGAGACCGCCGTCGGGAAGCAGCCGGGCGCGGCCACCCGCTCGGCGCCGATGATCTCGGCGCGGGCGCCAGGTAGCTCGGGCAGGCCGTAGGCCCAGGTGCCGGCGTGCGGCAGGCCGTAGGCCCGCTCCCAGGCGGCCGGGTCGGCGAGCCGGAAGTCGGCGCCGAGGTCGACGACCCTGACCCCGCTCGGGATTGTCGCGGCGACCGCGGCCGACTGGCCGTGCGGCAGGGCGAGGAAGACGATGTCCGCGCCGGCGGAGACGGCGGCCGCGGTGTCGACGAACGTGCGCCCGGCCAGCTCCGGCAGGTGCGGGTGCGGGTCGGCGACGTCCTGGCCGACGTTGCTGTGGGCCGCGACCGGCCCGATCTCGATCTGCGGGTGGCCAAGCAGCAGGCGCAGCAGCTCCCCGCCGCCGTAGCCACTGCCGCCGATCACCGCTGCCGTCATCCCCATGGCCGCAAGTCTATACACACCACCGAATGATCATTCGATAGTTTACGCAAACGAGTCGGGCCGGGGGTGGCAGGTTGGCTCGAAGACGCGCGAGGCCGATGGCCGCCGCGGCGTCGGTCAGCGGGCCCAGCGCGGCAGGAGATCGACAAGCGGCAGATCGACAGCGAACGGCTCCGTCACCGCCAGGCGGTCGCTGCCAGGGCTTTGCAGGTAGCTTCCGCCCGGACCGAGCCGGTAGACCGCGACCCGCGGAACGGTGGGCTCGATCCGCCAGTAGTGCGGGATGCCGAACTGGGCGTACAGCGCAGGCTTGGTCGCGCGGTCCTCGATGTTGTTGCTGGGCGACTCGATCTCGATCACGACGACGACCTCGGTGGGCGCGAACCAGTGCCGACCAGGCTCGTCGGACCGCACGATCATCAGGTCAGGAATGCGAGTGAACTGCCGGGAGAACCGCAGGTCGACCGCGAAGACCATCGACAGCTGCTCAGGCAGGAGCGCCTCGAGCGCCACGGAGAGGTGAATGCCCACCTGCTGATGCAGGTTGGACGGCGAGGGGGCCACGCTCAACGCTCCGTCGGTCAGTTCGTACCGAGTGTTACTGACCGGCATGGCATCAAGATCATCGGTCGTCCAGCCACCAGGCGGGACCGCGATCAGAGGCTCGCTCATCCCGTCCTCCCGGCGTGGATCTGGCAAGTAACCAGCGCGGTCACCCTCCGAGAAGACTAGCGTCCGCCAGTGTCGAAAGCTGGCTGTACGTAGCAGGCCCAACAGGAGGCACGGCCGTCCGGCGGAACCCACTGGTCCGCCGCCGCGGGGCTGGCGACGCGGGCCAGGCCTGGCGACGGCGGGCCAGTGGGGAACCTTCCACGCGAGCGGGGTCCCCTGAGAGGGAGCTCAGGCGCGCAGGACGGCGCCGGTGCGGCGGTTGGCCTCGGCGGCGGCGGCGTCGCGGACGCTGTTGGCCTCCTCGGCGGTCAGCGTGCGGTCGGTGGCCCGTAGCCGCAGGCCGAACGCCAGCGAGCGGCGGCCCTCGCCGATCTGCTCCCCCTCGAACACGTCGAACAGGGTCAGCGACTCCAGCAGCTCGCCGGCGCCGTCCCGCAGCGCCGCCGAGACCTCCGCCACCGGCGTCTCGGTCGACACCACCAGCGCGACGTCGCGGTCGGCCGGCGGGTACGGAGAGATCACCGGGGCGGCGACCGGGCCGCGGCGCAGCCCGGCGGCGATCAGCCGGTCCGGGTCGAGCTCGAACGCCACCGTCCGCTCCGGCAGGCCGAACGCGCCGATCACCCGGGGGTGCAGCTCGCCAGCGTGGCCGACCAGCACGCCGTCCACGGTGAGCATGGCGCAGCGGCCCGGGTGCCAGGGGGCGTGCTCGTCGGCGGTCACGGTCAGCTCGACGCCGACCGCCCGGGCCATGGCGTGCGCGGCCTCGATCGCGTCCGCCCAGTCGGCCGGCCGGCCGGCCCCGCGGCCGCCGCCCCCGCCCGGGCCGGCCGGCCCGCGCCGCCCGGGGCGCACGCCGGCCACCCGCCGCGGCTGCTCGGGCAGGGCCGCGTCGAGCGCCGCCACCTCGTCGTCGGACGGCCGGTCGAGCACCGAAGGGACCGTGACCTTCGTGGGCGGCGTCTCGAGCTCGCGGAAGACCTGGCCGATCTCGAACAGGGCGAGGTCGGGGTGGCCGCGGCCGATGTTGCGCACCGCGGCGTCGAACAGCCCGGGCAGCAGGGTGGTCCGCAGGTAGGCGGCGTCCTCGGCGATCGGGTTGGCGATCCGCACCGCCGCCCGCCGCCGGTCGTCCGCCGGCAGGTCCAGCGCGTCGGCCACGCCGGCGCCGACGAACGGCAGCGTCATCACCTCGGTGAAGCCCTCGTAGGCCAGCGCCCGCGAGATCGCCCGGGACAGCCGCTGGCCCGGGGTCAGGCCGCGGCCGGCCGGCAGCCGGGGCAGGGTCACCGGGATCGTGTCGTAGCCCTCCAGCCGCATGACCTCCTCGACGAGGTCGGCCGGCCGGGTCAGGTCCGGCCGCCACGACGGCGGGGTCACCAGCACGGTGGCCGCCGCGGCCGCAACGTCCTCGCCGGCGGCGCCCTCGTCCCCGCCGGTGAGCGCCCCGCTGTCCGCGTCGTCCTCGGGCAGCGGGTCGATCCGGCAACCGACGTCGGTAAGCCGGGCGCGCACGATCTCGTCCGGGTAGAGCCGGCCGCCGAGCCGGGTCGGCTCGGACAGCGGGAAGCGGATCGGGGCGATCGGGGCGCGCAGGTCGATGTCGGTGACGCCGGGCTCGGCCCGCCCGCCGGCCAGCTCGGCGAACAGCGCGCTGGCCGCCTCGGCGGCGACCGGCGCGAGCGCGGGGTCCACGCCCCGCTCGAACCGGCGGGAGGCCTCGGAGAACAGCCGGTGGCGGCGGGCGGTGCGGGCGACCGCGATCGGGTCGAAGTGCGCCGCCTCCAGCACGATCTCGGTGGTGGTGTCGCCGACCTCGGTGCTCGCGCCGCCCATCACGCCGGCCAGCGCGATCGGGCCGGAGTCGTCCGCGATGACCAGGTCCTCCGGGTCCAGCGCCCGGTCGACGCCGTCGAGGGTGACCAGCCGCTCGCCGGGGCGCGCCCGGCGGACCACGATCGGGCCGGTCAGCTTCGCCTTGTCGAAGGCGTGCAGCGGCTGGCCGAGGCCGAGCATGATCGCGTTGGTCACGTCGACCGCCGCGCTGATCGGCCGCATCCCGGACAGCGTGAGCCGCCGGGCCCAGCGCAGCGGGCTGACCGCGGCCGGGTCCACCCCGCTGATCACCCGGGCGACGTAGCGGTCGCAGCCCTGCGGGTCCTCGATCCGCACCGGGTAGCCCCTGTCGTCGGCCGGCGGCGTGGGTGCCAGCCCCGGGTCGGCGAACGGCAGGCCGAACGCGGTCGCGGCCTCGCGGGCGATGCCGCGCACGGACAGGCCGTAGCCCCGGTCCGGGGTGACCGCGATGTCGAGCACGTCGTCGGCGAGGTCGAGCAGCTCGGCGACGTCCGCGCCGATCGGCGCGCCCGGCCCGAGCACGAGGATGCCGGTGTGGTCGTCGCTGATCCCCAGCTCCCGGGCCGAGCAGATCATCCCGTTGGAGACGTGCCCGTAGGTCCTGCGGGCGGTGATCTCGAACCCGCCGGGGAGCACGGCGCCGGGCAGCGCGATCGCGACCTTGTCGCCGACCTCGAAGTTGAACGCCCCGCAGATCACCCCGCGGCTGCCGGCCTCGGCGTCGGCGCCGCTGTCGGCGGCGCCGACCGGCTCGGCGACCCGGACCTGGCACCAGCGGACGCTCTTCTTCTTCGCCTCGACGACCTCGATCGAGAGCACCTGGCCGACGACGACGCCGGCCAGGTCGCGGCCGACCGGCTCGACGTTCTCCACCTCGAAGCCGGCGCGGATGAGCGCGTCGGCGACGGCGCGGGCCGGCGGCAGGCCGGGGACCATCTCCCGCAGCCACGACATCAGGACCAGCATTGCGTCAGCCCTCGATTCCGAACGGGAGGCTGAACCGGATGTCGCCGTCGACGAAGTCCCGGATCTCGCGGACCCCGTGGCGGATCATCGCGGCCCGCTCCAGGCCCATGCCGAACGCGAAGCCGCTGTAGCGGCTGGCGTCGACCCCGGCAGCGCGCAGCACGTTGGGGTCGACCATCCCGCAGCCGCCGAGCTCGATCCAGCCCTCGTCGGAGCAGACCCGGCAGGGCTGGCGGGCCGCCTCGCCGCGGCAGTTGAAGCACTGCACGTCCAGCTCGGCGCTCGGCTCGGTGAACGGGAAGAAGGACGGCCGCAGCCGGGTGGCCAGGTTCGTGCCGAACAGCGCCGAGGCGAACGCCTCCAGGGTGCCGCGCAGGTCGGCCATCGTGATGCCCTCGTCGACGGCGAGGCCCTCCAGCTGGCCGAACACCGGGGAGTGGGTGGCGTCGATGGTGTCGTTGCGGAACGTGCGGCCCGGGCAGACCACGTACACCGGCAGCGGGCGCGACAGCAGCGCGCGGACCTGCACCGGCGAGGTGTGCGTGCGCAGCACCCGGCCGGCGCCCTCCGGCTCGACGTAGAGGGTGTCGTGCTCGCTGCGCGCCGGGTGGTCCGGGTGCATGTTGAGCGCCTCGAAGTTGAACCAGTCGTGCTCGACCTCGGGGCCCTCGGCGACCTCGTAGCCCATCGCCACGAAGGTGTCGACGACGCGCTCGGTCAGCACGGCGATCGGGTGGCGGGCGCCGGGCCGGCGGCGGCGGGCCGGCAGCGTGACGTCGACCCGCTCCTCGACCAGGACCCGGGCGTCGCGGGCGGCGGTGAGCTCGGCGAGGCGGGCGGTGAAGGCGTCACGCACGGTGGCCAGCGCCTCGTTGAGCCGGCGGCCGGCCTCGGCGCGGTCCTCGCGCGGGAGCTCCCCGAGCGCGCGGCGGGCCAGCACCAGCGGCGCTGACCGGCCGTCGACGTGGGCGGTTCGCACGCTGGCCAGCTCGGCGAGGTCGGCGGCCCTGGCCACGGCGTCGAGCCCCGCGGCGACGGCGGCGGCCAGGCTCTCGGGCGAGCACGGGCCGGTGGCGGCGGGGTGCGGATCGGTCATCGTCATGAGATCAGTCGTCTTGAATTCGTCGTTGGCTGACGCGGGCACGGCGCAATCATCCTCATCCAGCGGGTGGGTGACGTCGGACGGCGGGGCGCCCGCCGGGCCGCCGGTGTGGGGGCCGGGCGCGGGCCGGCTGCCCGCGCCGCTGGCGGACGAGCGCCCGTGGTGCCGCGAAGCGGCCGGGGCATCCGCCCGCCGGGCCGCTACCCGAACACCGGGGCGCCGGCGGGCAGGAAAAATCGGAACTCGGCCCCGCCGCCGGGCGCCCGGCCCACGGTGATCGTCCCGCCGTGCGCGTCGATCAGCGCCTTGGCGATGTAGAGGCCGAGCCCGGAGCCGTTGCCGCGGCTCGCGCCACGCCAGAACTTGGTGAAGACCCGGGCGGCGCTGGACTCCGGGACGCCCTCACCCTCGTCGGCCACACTCACCTCGGCTCCCGTCTCCGTTCCGCGCAGGACCACCGTCACGGTACCCGCGCCGTGCCGCAGCGCGTTGTCCACGAGGTTGTGCAGCACCTGCTCGATCTTGTCCGGATCGATCCACATCTCCGGCAGCTCGCCGTTCTCCTGGACGGAGAACCGGCCGGGCTCGGCCGCGCCGGAGGCGACCTTGCCCTGCAGCACCCTGGCCAGGATCGCCCGGGGGTCGGCGATCTGCTTGCGCAGCTGGATCCGGCCGGAGTCGATCCGCGAGACGTCGAGCAGCTCGGTGAGCAGGCGGGTCACCCGGTCGGCGTCGGTGTTGACCGTGTTGAGCATCAGCTTCTTCTGCTCGTCGGTGAACCGCTCCCACTTCGCCAGCAGGGTGGCGGTGAAGCCCTTGACGCTGGTCAGCGGCGAGCGCAGCTCGTGCGCGACGGTGGCGACGAGGTCGGAGCGGTTGCGCTCGATCCGCTCCCGGCTGGCGGTGTCCCGCAGGCACAGCGCGACCTGGACCAGCTTGCCCTGGTCGCGGGTGTACCGGACAGTGACGTTGAAGTCGCGCTCGCGCGCCGGGTCGGCCAGGGTCAGCCGCCGCTCGGGCTGGCCGGTGACCCGCGGCAGGCGGCGGCCGGCGGCCGAGGCCTCCCACCAGTCGTTGCCCCGCTCGTCGATCAGCGGTAGCACCTCGGTGACGTGGCGACCGGTGGCGGCGGCGCGGTCGATGTTGGTCAGGCCCACGGCCGCGCGGTTGACGAACCTGACCGTCCCCTCGGCGTCGGTGACGACGACGGCGTCCGGCAGGCCGTCGTAGGCGGCGAGCGCCACCGCCACCTCCTTGTCGTCGTCCACGCCCGGCACCCTGGGCCAGGCAGTGGCGCCCTCGCGTTGCGCCGCGAGCGCGGGCGTGGACGTGACCGTGTTCGTCACCGTCGTCCACCTCCCCCGGCGCCGCCGGTACCGGTTCTGGCCATTCTCTGCGCCCGTGCGGACGCATACAGACACAGGGCGGTCGCCACCGCAAGATTCAACGACTCGGCCTGACCGTACACCGGCACGCGAAGTACCGCGTCCGCGGCGCCCAGCGCCGCGGCCGGCAGGCCGTGCGCCTCGTTGCCGAACAGCCAGCCGGTCGGCCGGTCGAGGTCGCCGGCGTCGGCCGCCTCGTACAGGTCGCGGTGGGCTCGGGTGGCGCCGGAGGTGGCGAGGACCTGGCAGCCGGCGGCGCGCAGCCAGGCCATGGTGGCGCCCAGGTCGGGCTCGACGACGACGGGCAGGTGGAACAGGCTGCCGGCGGTGGACCGGACGCACTTGCCGCCGAACGGGTCGACGCCGCCACCGGTGAAGATGACGGCGTCGGCGCCGGCCGCGTCCGCTGTGCGGATCACGGTGCCGGCGTTGCCTGGGTCGGCGGCGGCGACGCAGACCGCCACCAGGGTGGGGCGTCGGTCCGCGATGCCGGCGAGCCCGGTGGGCGGCAGCGTGGCCACGCCGACCAGGCCCTGCGGGGTGACGGTCTCGGAGAGGGCGGCGACCGCGGCGTCGGTGACCAGCCGGACCGACAGGCCGGCGGCCGCGGCGCCGGCGGCCAGCTCGGTGTGCCGGCCGGCGGCGGACTCGCCGACGAACAGCTCGGTGAGCTTTCCGGCGGCGAGCGCCGCCGCCCCCGGCGGGGATCAGGGGGTTTTAAACAAAAGACGCAGGCGCCCCAG
>JADGHD010000822.1 GCA_019689615.1 Frankia sp.
GTTGACCGCGGCAACGGTGGCGCCCGGGAACCGGAGCAGCCGGGCGAGCACCCGGTAGAAGGCCCGGAACGTTGCGCCGAGCTCGTCCGGCGACGCCGAGCCGAGCCAGGCGAGATCGAGCCCGTTGCAGAAGAACTTGCCGGTGCCGGTCAGGACCAGCGGCCCACCCGGGTCGGCGGCCCGGTCCAACGCCGTAGCCAGCCCGTCGACGAACGCCGGATTGATCAGATTCTCGCCCGCGGTCATCCGGACGACGGTGACGACACCGCCGTCCACGTCGACGGTGGAGACCTCAACCAGGCTGCCGCTAGTCATGCCACCGATCCTGGCGTCTTGGATGCCCGCGATCACGTCCGTGAGGCGCCTGCCACCCCGGAGCCGGATCAGCGCCGCGCCCTCACCGCTGCCGACGGCTGAACGGCGCTGATCCGGACGAAGCGTGTCATCCCCGCTTGAGCGGCGAGCTCCGACTTCCCTGACGCGGAAGGGCACCTGGGACGTTGCCGTCGCACCAGCACGGTGCGGGCTGGTACGTGCCGATCCGGGAGCTCTCGCCCGTGCGGGCTGGGCGGTCAGGGCGTGTCGTCACTTGGAGGGGCAAGAGCCGGCTTCGGGTGGCAGGGGAGGTACCAGAACAGCAGGCCGAAGACCATCGCACCGGCTGCGATGACGGCTGCGCCCTGGAAGGCGGCGGTCACACCATCGGCGACGTCGTCCCCGGCCGCGAACCGGGTGAGCAGGACGGCCAGACCGAGCGAACCGCCGACCGACAGGGCCGACTGGAGTACCGCCGAGGTGACACCGGCGTCCTCGGGCGCGGTCTCGGACAGCACGATCAGGTTGAGCGGTACGACCGCGGCCCCGGCACTGATGCCGAGCAGGACAAGCGGAGCCAGGATGTCGACGGCGTAGCTGCTGTCGCCGTCGAGGCTGGTGAGCCAGAGCATCGCCAGCGCCATCACGGCGAACGCGCCGATGGCGAGCGTTCGCGGGTTCAGCCGGGCGAGCACGATCGGCACGGACCGGGCGCTCACCAGCAGCGCGATGCCGAACGGCAGGAAGGCGAACCCGGTGGCCAGCGGTTCCAGGCCGAGAACGCGCTGCAGGAACTGGGTCAGGAAGAACAGCAGGCTCGTCAGCACGAACGCCATCAGCACGAGGTTGACGAACGCGCCGGCGCGAGCGCGGCGGATCAGCACCTGCGGTGGGAGCAGCGGCGACGCCGCCCGCAGTTCCCAGGAGACGAACGCGGCCAGCACGATGACGCCGCCAGCCAGGCCGCCGATGGCGCCCGCGCTGCGCCATCCCGATTCGGCCGCCTGCACGAAGCCGTAGACCAGCGCCGTCATTCCCAGCACCGAGAGCAGCGCGCCCGGGATGTCGAGCCGGCGACGTTCCCCGGCGCGGCCAGCCGGAGGCACGACCCTGGCGGCGAGTGCCGCGATCGCGGCGCAGATCGGCACGTTGATGAGCAGGGTCCAGCGCCAGCCGGCGAGCCCGGTGAGGACGCCGCCGAGGATCATCCCGGACGAGGCGGCCAGGCCGGTCACGGTCGAGTAGGTCGCGAACGCCTTCTGCTGACGGGCGCCGGTGAAGGTGGTGGCCAGCAGGGCAAGGCCAGCCGGCCCGGCGAGCGCCGCCCCGCCGCCCTGCAGGACCCGGCCGGCCAGCAGCTGCCCGAAGCCCGCGGCGAGCCCGGCGAGCAGGGACCCGGCGCCGAGCAGCGCCACACCGCCGAGGAAGGCGGTGCGATGCCCGACGACGTCCCCGAGCCGGCCACCGAGGAGGAGCAGACCGCCGAACGCCAACAGGAAGCCGTTGATCACCCACGACAGCGCACCGGCCGACAGCTCGAGCGAGTTCTGCATCCGGGGCAAGGCGACCGCCACGATCGTGCCGTCGAGCTGCAGGACGAACTCGGCGCCAACGATCGCGGTCAGCACCAGCCCGAGCAGCCCCGGCCGGACCTCCCGGCCGGACGTGACAGACGCGTCCTCCCCACCCAGCCCTTCCCGCGTGACATCGGCGGCGCCGGAGGCGGGCGCTTATAAACAACAGGCCCCGCCCCCGCAATGCAGGG
>JADGHD010000062.1 GCA_019689615.1 Frankia sp.
GAGCCGTCCGGCCGGCGCCGGCGGATCAGCATCCGGGCGTCGACGAGCTGGTCCAGGTGGGCGCGCACCGTGTTCGCATGCAGGCCGGTCGCCTCGGCCACGTCGGCCGCTGTCAGGCCGTCGCCCGCGCGGCGGACCAGCGCGAGAATCCGCACCCTGCTGGCCGCCGCGAGCGCGCGGTGCCGAACGGCATCGTCCAGCGGGTCGGACGGCCCACGGCCTAGCCCTTCCATTTCCACGATGAACGACGTTATAACCATAATCGCCAGGAAATCTAGTCCAGGAGGGCCCCGTGTCCCAGCTGCTGACCGCCCAGGACCCACGGCCCGACGAGACGGCCCGCGACGAGGCCGCGAGACGCGCCGTCGTCGACCACCACGCCGCGCTGGTCGCGGGCGTCACCGAGCGGGCCGAGGCCATGGTGGCCCTGGTCGACACCGACTACCCGATCAGGGCCGAGCAGGCCCGCCGGGACCTCGTGGCCTACCTGCGCCGCGAGGTCCTGCCGCACGCCCAGGCCGAGGAGCTGGCGCTGTATCCGCCGGCGGCGGCGCTCGCCGAGGGACACCTGCTCGTCGCGGGCCTCGTCGAGGACCACCGGGCGCTGGCCGCGTTGGTCGACGAGCTGGCCAGCACCCGCTCGCTGGTCCGGGCGGCGGCCGTGGCCAGGGCGCTGGCCGTGCTGTTCGTCACCCACGTGGCCAGGGAGAACGACCTCGTGCTGCCGCTGCTCGCGCGCGGCGCGCGGGTGTCCCTCGCGGACGCGCTCGCCACGATGCACGGCCTGGTCAGCGGCCGCACCGAGCCGGACGCGCCGCCGGACGCGCCGCCGTGGCCGGACGACCACCGGCTTGCCTGACCACCGCCCCGGCCCCCGCCGGGCGCGCGTGGGCGCGAAGGTCCGGACGTCCCCACCACCAGGAATGACCCCCCGGCATCTTTCCCGTCGTGGGGATCTTTGACAGAGTCAGTCGACGGCCGTCATCGGTACTCGGCGGACATCTGGTACTCGGCGGACATCCGGCAGGCATCCGGTACAAGTGATGGAGGCGTGATGAGCGCCCGGAACGCTCCTGCCCCTCCCGAACCCTGTCCGGTCGAGGCCGACGAACCGGTGGCCGGCCGGCGGCGCGGGCTGATGCTCGGTCTCGCGACGGTCGGGTTCGCGGTGAACTTCTGGGCTTGGGCCCTGGTGAGCCCGCTCGGGCCAAGGTTCAAGGACGTGCTCGAGCTGAGCGCGTTCCAGCAGTCCCTGCTCGTCGCGGTCCCGGTGGTGGTCGGCTCGGTGGGGCGCATCCCGGTGGGGGCGCTGACCGACCGGCTCGGCGGGCGGGTCATGTTCCCGGCCGTGTCGCTGGTGACCGTCGTCCCTGTGCTCTACCTCGGCCTGTCCGGCCGGGACTCCCTCGCCGGCCTGCTGGTCGGCGGGTTCTTCCTCGGCATCGCGGGCACCGCGTTCGCCGTCGGGGTGCCGTTCGTCAACGCCTGGTTCCCGCCCGAGCGCCGCGGGCTCGCGGTCGGCGTGTTCGGCGCCGGCATGGGCGGGACCGCGATCAGCGCGCTGACCACGGTCCGGCTGGTCGACGCTGGCACGACGGCCGTCCCGTTCGTCCTCACCGCGGCCGTCCTCGCGGCCTACGCCCTGGTCGCCGCGGCGCTGCTGCGGGACGCCCCGGGCCGGGCGGTGCCGACCGAGCCGCTGGCGACGCGGCTCGGGGCCACGGCGCGGCTGCGGATCACCTGGCAGGCGTCCGCCCTGTACGCGGTCGCGTTTGGCGGCTACGTGGCGTTCTCCGTCTACCTGCCGACATACCTCAGGACCGCCTACGGGCTGACCCAGACGGACGCGGCCAACCGGATGGCCGGGTTCGTGCTGCTCGCCGTCGTCATGCGCCCGATCGGCGGGTGGCTCGCCGACCGCTTCGGGCCCACCCGGGTCCTCGCCGTGGTGTTCGCGGTCGTGGCCGCGGGCGCCGTCGCGCAGGCGTTCACGCCGGGCCTGGTCCCGCTGGGTACGGCTGACTTCCTCGCCATGGCCGCCGCGCTCGGCGCCGGCAGCGGCGCCGTCTTCGCGCTGGTGGCGGCGCGCGCGCCGGCGGCCCAGGTGGGCTCGGTCACCGGCATCGTCGGCGCCGCCGGCGGCCTCGGCGGGTTCGTCCCGCCGCTGGTGATGGGCGCCGTGTACGGCCGGTTCGACTCCTACGCGCCGGGGCTCGCCGCCCTCGCCGCCGTCGCGTTGGGCGCGCTGCTCCTGACGGTCACCGCGGTCGCGGCCGCTCCGCCCGCCCGGCCGCCCCGCCCTCGACACGGAAGGACGCCAGCACCCATGCCAGAGCCCGGACTGGACGACGCCCTGCCCGACGCCCTGGTGCGCACCCGCCGGTTCTTCACCCGCGCGGAGGTGTCCGACGACCTGCGGACCCTGCACCATCGGGGCGGCCGGCGCGCGGACGCCTTCTACCGCGACCGCTGGTCGCACGACCTGGTCGTCCGGTCCACCCACGGGGTGAACTGCACGGGCTCCTGCTCCTGGAAGGTCTTCGTCAAGGACGGGATCATCACCTGGGAGACCCAGCAGACCGACTACCCGAGCGTCGGGCCGGACCGGCCGGAGTACGAGCCGCGCGGCTGCCCGCGCGGGGCGGCGTTCTCCTGGTACACCTACTCGCCCACCCGGGTGCGCTACCCGTACGTCCGAGGCGTGCTGCTCGACCTGTTCCGGGAGGCCAAGAAGGCCCACGGCGGCGACCCGGTCGCGGCCTGGGCTGACATCGTCGGCGATCCCGAGAGGTCCCGCCGGTACAAGGCGGCGCGCGGCCGGGGCGGGCTGGTGCGGGCGAGCTGGGAGGAGGCCGTCGAGCTGGTCGCCGCCGCGCACGTGCACACGATCAAGGAGTTCGGCCCGGACCGGCTGGCCGGCTTCTCGCCGATCCCCGCCATGTCGATGGTCTCGCACGCCGTGGGTGCCCGGTTCTACCACCTGCTCGGCGGGGCGATGCTGTCGTTCTACGACTGGTACGCCGACCTGCCCGTCGCCTCCCCGCAGGTGTTCGGCGACCAGACCGACGTGCCCGAGTCCGCGGACTGGTGGGACGCCGGGTACCTGATCATGTGGGGCGCCAACCTGCCCGTCACCCGGACGCCCGACGCGCACTGGATGACCGAGGCCCGCTACCGCGGCCAGAAGGTCGTCGCCGTCGCGCCCGACTACGCCGACAACGTCAAGTTCGCCGACGTGTGGCTGCATCCGGCGCCGGGGACCGACGGCGCGCTCGCGATGACGATGGGTCACGTCGTGCTGCGGGAGTTCTTCGTCGACCGGTTGACGCCCTACTTCGCCGACTACGTCAAGGGCAACACCGACCTGCCCTTTCTCGTCGTCCTTGACGAGACCGGCGACGGCGCCCACCGGCCGGGAAAGCTGCTCACGGCCGCCGACCGCGCCGGCGGCCCCGACGGCCAGGACGGCGGCGGCCCCGACGGCGGCGGCCCCGGCGGCGCTCCCGGCGTGGGCGAGCACGCGGACTTCAAGACGGTGCTGCTCGACGCGGCCGGGCTGCCGGTGGTCCCGAACGGCTCCCTCGGGTTCCGCTACGGCGCGGATGGCGCCGGCCGGTGGAACCTCGACCTCGGCGACGTCGACCCGCTGCTCTCCTGCGCTGGGCCCGGCTCCGTCGCCGTCGAGGTCGCGCTGCCCCGGTTCGACACGCCGTCGGGCGCCGCCGCCGTCATGCGGCGCGGCGTGCCGGCGCGCCGCGTCGGCGGGCGGCTGGTGACCACGGTCTTCGACCTGCTGCTGGCGCAGTACGGGGTGGCCAGGCCCGGGCTGCCCGGGCAATGGCCCACCGGCTACGACGACGCGGCCGAGCCGTACACGCCCGCCTGGCAGGAGACGATCACCGGCGTGCCCGCCGCGGCCGCCGTCCGGGTCGCGCGGGAGTTCGCCGCGAACGCCGAGGAGTCCCGCGGCCGATCGATGATCATCATGGGGGCGGGCGCCAACCACTGGTTCCACTCGGACACGATCTACCGCTCGTTCCTGGCGCTGACCATCCTTACCGGCTGCCAGGGGGTCAACGGCGGCGGCTGGGCGCACTACGTCGGGCAGGAGAAGGTCCGCCCGATCACCGGCTACTCGGTGCTCGCCACCGCGGCCGACTGGTCCCGCCCGGCCCGGCAGATGATCCAGACCGCCTACTGGTACCTGCACACCGACCAGTTCCGCTACGACCCGTTCTCCGCCGCCACCCTGTCCGCCGCCCGGCCCGACGGGGATCCCGGCGCCGGCGTCGGCGCCGGCGACGGTGGCCTGTTCGCCGGCCGGACCACCGCGGACCTGATCGCCGCGTCCGCCCGGATGGGCTGGATGCCGTCCTACCCGCAGTTCGACCGCAACCCGCTCGACCTCGCCGACGACGCGGCGCGGGCCGGGGTGCCCGTCGCCGACCACGTCGTCGACGAGCTGCGGACCGGCCGGCTGGCCTTCGCCTGCGAGGACCCGGACGCGCCCGCGAACTTCCCCCGGGTGCTGACCGTCTGGCGCGCCAACCTGTTCGGCTCGTCCGCCAAGGGAAACGAGTACTTCCTGCGCCACCTGCTCGGCACCGACCACGCGGTCCGCGCCGACGAGGCGCCGCCCGGCGCCCGCCCCCGCGACGTGGTGTGGCGCGACGAGGCGCCGACCGGCAAGCTCGACCTGCTGCTGTCGCTCGACTTCCGGATGACGTCGACCACGGTCTTCTCCGACGTCGTGCTGCCCGCGGCGACCTGGTACGAGAAGCACGACCTGAGCTCCACCGACCTGCACCCGTTCGTCCACGCCTTCAACCCGGCGATCCCGCCGCCCTGGCAGGCCCGCACCGACTGGGACGCCTTCATGGCCATCGCGACGGCCTTCTCCCGGCTCGCCGCGACCCACCTGGGCACCCGCACCGACGTCGTCGCCGTGCCGCTCACCCACGACACCCCCGACGAGCTCGCCTGCCCGCGTGGCCGCGCCAGGGACTGGAAGGCCGGCGAGTGCGCCCCCGTCCCCGGCGTCACGATGCCGCGGCTGGTCACGGTCGAGCGGGACTACCCGGCCGTCGCCGAGAAGATGGCGGCGCTGGGCCCGCTGGTCGACACCCTCGGCGTGACCACGAAGGGCGTCACGTTCGACGTCGGCGAGGAGGTCGAGCACCTGCGGCGCGTCAACGGGACCGTCCGCGGCGGGGTCGCGGCCGGGCGCCCGTCGCTCGCCCGCGACACCGACGCGTGCGAGGCGATCCTCGCCCTGTCCGCGACGACCAACGGGCGCCTCGCCGTCGCGGGCTTCCACGCCCTCGAGCGGCGTACCGGCACGCCGCTCGCGGACCTCGCCGCCGAGCACGAGGGCCGGCGGGTCACGTTCGCCGACACCCAGGCCCGCCCGGTGCCGGTGATCACCTCGCCGGAGTGGTCCGGCTCCGAGACGGGCGGGCGGCGCTACTCGCCGTTCGTCATCAACGTCGAGCGGCGCAAGCCCTGGCACACCCTGACCGGCCGGCAGACCTTCTTCCTCGACCACGACTGGGTCGCCGAGCTGGGGGAGTGGCTGCCGACCTACCGGCCGCCGCTGAACCTGCACAACCTGTTCGGCGAGCCGGCCATCGGGGAGCACGGCCAGCTGGGCATCACCGTGCGCTACCTCACGCCGCACAACAAGTGGTCGATCCACTCCGAGTACCAGGACAACCTGCTCATGCTGTCCCTCTCCCGAGGCGGGCCGACGATCTGGATGAGCGACCAGGACGCGGCGAAGATCGGGGTGCGCGACAACGACTGGGTCGAGGCCGTCAACCGCAACGGCGTCGTCGTCGCCCGCGCGGTGGTCTCGCACCGGATGCCCGCCGGGACCGTGTACATGCACCACGCCCAGGACCGGCTGATCGACGTGCCGCGCAGCGAGACGACCGGCCGCCGGGGCGGCATCCACAACTCGCTGACCAGGCTGCTGATCAAACCCACCCATCTCGTCGGCGGCTACGCCCAGCTGTCGTTCGCGTTCAACTACCTGGGCCCGACCGGCAACCAGCGCGACGAGGTCACCGTCATCCGGCGGCGCGCGCAGGACGTGGAGTACTGACGATGCGCGTGATGGCCCAGCTGGCGATGGTGATGAACCTCGACAAGTGCATCGGCTGCCACACCTGCTCCGTCACCTGCAAGCAGACGTGGACCAACCGATCAGGCGTCGAGTACGCCTGGTTCAACAACGTCGAGACCCGCCCGGGGCAGGGCTACCCGCGCCGGTACGAGGACCAGGAGAGGTGGCGCGGCGGCTGGGTGCTCAACCGCCGCGGCCGGCTCGTCCCGCGCGGCGGCGGCCGGCTGCACCGGCTGTCGACCATCTTCTCCAACCCGCGGATGCCGGCCATCGAGGACTACTACGAGCCCTGGACGTACGACTACGAGACCCTGACCAACGCGCCGCTGCAGGAGCACACCCCCGTCGCGAGGCCGAAGTCGCTGATCTCCGGGGAGGACGTGAAGATCTCCTGGTCGGCGAACTGGGACGACGACCTCGGCGGCGCGCCCGAGCACGGCGCGGCGGACGTGCTGCGCCGCGGCCTCGAGGACAGGGTCCGGTTCGAGTTCGAGCAGACGTTCATGTTCTACCTGCCGCGCATCTGCGAGCACTGCCTCAACCCGTCCTGCGCGGCCGCCTGCCCGTCAGGCGCGATCTACAAGCGGTCCGAGGACGGGATCGTGCTCGTCGACCAGGACCGCTGCCGCGGCTGGCGGATGTGCGTGTCCGGCTGCCCGTACAAGAAGGTGTACTTCAACCACCGCACCGGCAAGGCGGAGAAGTGCACGTTCTGCTTCCCGCGGGTCGAGGTCGGCCTGCCCACCGTGTGCTCCGAGACGTGCGTCGGCCGGCTGCGCTACCTCGGCCTGCTGCTCTACGACGCCGACGCGGTGCTCGCCGCCGCCAGCACCCCCGAGGAGCGCGACCTGTACGAGGCGCAGCGGCGGGTGTTCCTCGACCCGAACGACCCGGCGGTGGCCGCGGCGGCCGAGCGGTCGGGCATCCCGCACGACTGGGTGCAGGCCGCCCGGCGTTCCCCGGCGTACGCGCTGATCAACACGTTCAAGGTGGCGCTGCCGCTGCACCCGGAGTACCGCACCATGCCGATGGTCTGGTACATCCCGCCGCTGTCCCCGGTCGTCGACGCGCTGCGCGACACCGGCCATGACGCCGAGGGCCGCGCCAACCTGTTCGCCGCGATCGAGGCCCTGCGCATCCCGGTCGAGTACCTCGCCCGGCTGTTCACCGCCGGGGACCCGGCCCCGGTGGACGCCGTCCTGCGCCGCCTGGCGGCGATGCGCTCCTACATGCGGGACCTCAACCTCGGCCGGGACGCGGACGAGAGCATCCCCGCCGCGGTGGGCATGACGGGCGAGGAGATCTACGACCTGTACCGGCTGCTCGCGCTGGCGAAGTACGACGAGCGCTACGTCATCCCGGCCGCGCACGCCGAGCAGGCGCAGGCCCTGGAGGAACTCGCCACCGGCTGCTCGCTCGACTACGACGGCGGCCCCGGCATGGGCGGCTCCGGGCCGTTCGGCGAGTCCTCCGGCGGCCCGGAGCCCGTCGCCGTCGAGAACTTCCGGATGCTGCGCGACCGCCAGCGGGCCGACACGCTCACCGCCGCGACCGGCCGGCGCGGCCGGGTCAACCTGCTCAACTGGGACGGCAGGGGCCGGCCCGACGGGCTGTTCCCGCCGTCCGCCCACGACACCGCGGCGCCGGGCGGCGCCCCCTCGCGGACCGACACCCCCGGGCGGACCGACATCCCCGGGCCGGACCACACCGAGAACGGGCGCGCGACATGACCGAGGCCAGGCCCCCGAGGACGACGACGGCCGCCGCACGCCGGCGGGCGGCGGCCTGGCAGGCGCAGTCGCTGCTGCTCGGCTATCCCGACGACACGCTCGCCGGCCGGTTCGGCCTGCTGCGCCGGGTCGTCGCCGCCCTGGAGGAGCCGGTGGGCGCCCCGCTGCGGCGCTTCATCGACCACGCCGAGGCCACGGGGCCGCGTCACCTGGCAGCGGACTACGTCGCGACCTTCGACCACCGCCGCCGCTGCTGTCTGTACCTGACCTACTACACCCACGGCGACACCCGTAACCGCGGCCAGGCCCTGGTGGCGCTCAAGCGCGCCTACGCGGACGCCGGGTGGCGACTGGGCGACGACGAGCTGCCCGACCACCTCTGTGTCGTCCTCGAGTTCGCCGCCGCCGAGCCGCGTGCCGGCGCGGCCCTGCTGGCCGAGCACCGCGCCGGTCTCGAGCTGCTCCGGCTCGCCCTGCGCGACGCCGGCTCGCCCTGGGCGGACGTCCTCGACTCGGTGGCGGCGACCCTGCCGGCGCTCGGCGGCGCCGAGCGCCGCGCCGCCGCCCGGCTCGCCGCCGACGGCCCGCCGCGGGAACGGGTCGGCCTTGCGCCGTTCGGCACCGCCCCGCCAGGGCCGCCGCCCCGGCCGGAACCGGCGGCCTCCGGGCGGCCGGGAGCGCCGCGATGACCGCCGTCGCGTTCTCGGCTGGCGCGGCGAACCCGCCGGCGGCCGGTGGCCCCGACCCGGACAGCGCGCTCAACATCCTGCTGTGGATCGTCGTCCCCTATGTCGCGATCACCGTCTTCGTCGTCGGGCACTACTGGCGCTACCGGTACGACAAGTTCGGCTGGACCACCCGCTCGTCGCAGCTCTACGAGCGCCCCCTGCTGCGGCTGGGCAGCCCGCTGTTCCACTTCGGCATCCTGCTGGTCGCGCTCGGCCACGTCGGCGGGCTGCTGGTTCCCGCATCCTGGACCGATGCCGTCGGCATCAGCGAGGGCGCCTACCACGCGGTCGCCTTCGGGCTCGGCACGGTCGCGGGCCTCGCCGCCGTCGCCGGGGCCGCGATCCTCGTCTACCGGCGGCGCACCGTCGGCCCGGTCTTCTCCGCCACCACCCGCAACGACAAGGCGATGTACGCCCTGCTGGTCGCCACCATGCTGCTGGGTCTCGGCACCACCGTGCTCGGGAACCTGACCGGGCACCCGCACGACTACCGGGAGACCGTGTCCCCCTGGCTGCGGTCGGTCCTGATGCTCCAGCCGGACACGGAGCTGATCCTCGCGGCCCCGATCGGCTTCCGCCTGCACGTCCTGGCCGCCTGGGCGCTGTTCGCGTTCTGGCCCTTCACCCGGCTCGTCCACGTCTTCTCCGCGCCGCTCGGTTACCTCACCCGCCCCTACGTCGTCTATCGGTCCCGGGACGAGCAGCTGGGCACCCGCCCGCCCCGACGCGGCTGGGAACGCCCGCGCCGGCCACGCCAGCAGGTCGGCCGGTGACCCGGGCTGAGCCCGGTTCCCCAGGCGCCTGGCGGCGGCGCGCCGGTCGCCGGCCGCCGGTCGCTCGGATGGAGGGCCGGCCATCCGGACGGCGCCGCGCCCTCGCGCACGAGTGGCTCGACAACGGTGGCGGCGAGCAGACGCTGGCCGACCGATGGGCTGGTCGTCGACCCAGATGGCCGGGCGCTACGGCGCCCTCGGTCGGGCGAACCGCGCCGCCCGCGAGCCCGAGCGCCCCGGCCTGGTCGACCGGATCTGACTGGCTGGAAGGGCTGAAAAAGCGTCGGACCCCCGTGACAGTATCGAGCGCATGTTCGATACTGCTTGCCCTTCCCCTGGCGAGGACCAGGCAGGGCGTGACCGTAGGATGACGCCATGACGGTCTCGGCGCGCGACGTGGCCTTCGTCCTGCGCGACCGGCTCCCCGGTGTCGGGACGAAGAAGCTGCACAAGCTCCTCTACTACTGCCAGGGCCACCACCTGGCGGCGTTCGGTGTCCCGCTGTTCCGGGAACCGCTGGCGGCCTGGGACATGGGCCCGGTCGTCTCCTCGCTGTGGGGCGAGGAGAAGCACGGGCCGCCCGTCCCGCCCAGGCCCGAGGAGCTCGGGGAGGCCGAGCTGAACACCGTCGGCTACGTCCTCAGCCGGTACGGCGCGCTGACGGGCCGTGACCTGGAAATCCTCAGCCACGGTGAACTGCCCTGGATCGCCGCCAACCAGGGCCGGCTGCCGGGCAGTTCAGCGCCGATCTCCGCCGACCTGATGCGCCAGTACTTCGCGACGGTGGGTGCCGCCGACGACACCGAGGACGAGCCGGCCCTCGACTCCGCCGAGGTGGCTGCCTGGCTCTCAGGCGCCGGCGAGCGCCGCGGCCCGGGCCGCCCGGACGACCTCGGCGAACTGCGGTCACGACTGGAGCGGAGTGCCTGAGTCCGCGCCCTGGCAGCTGGCGGACTTCCTCGAGAAGCTGGACCTCTGGATCCGTCTGGAGGCCCCGCCCCAGGAGGTCCGTGAGCGGGTGACCGCCTGGATCTTCACCCGGATGGACGACCCCTACCAGGGCGTCCGCCGCGAGCCGGGCTTCCCGAACCTGTGGTTCGGACCGATCCCCGGCTCCGAGTACGGCGCCGCGGGTGTCGTCTGCTGCTCCTACTGGATCTTCGAGAAGGGGCGCAGGGTTCAGTGCGACAGCTTCGCCACGCTGAACCGCCCGGTCTGCGGCGGCCCCGCCCCGCGCCCGGGGGGGGGACCTCGGTGAGGCCGTGCCTGCCCGGCTGACCACTTCCCACCTCGAGGAGCGCCGTGGTCCTGCGCAGAGCGGCCTGGCCATCTGGCTTCGCGTCCTCGATCCGCGCGAAGCCGAGCCGGCCTGAGTCGCCAGCCAGGCCGCTGGCGCGCAGTAGCGTCTGAAGACCCAGGAGGAGTGGATGCTGCGGAGGAACGAATGCCGCTGGCCAGTGCGGACCTGGACACACTGCTGCCACGTCTGCCGCTGTTCGCCGGCCTCACCGGGGAGCAGCTCGGCGTCATCTCGGCGGGCTGCTCCCGGGTGGCGTTGCGCCGCGGCCAGATCCTCTTCTACCAGGGCGATCCCGTACGCGGGTTCTACTTCGTCCTGAATGGCCAGGTCCAGCTGACGGTCGCCAAGCCCGACGGGGCGGAAAAGGTGGTGGAGATCGTCCCGGCCGGCGAGAGCTTCGGGGAGGCGGTGGTGTTCGACGGGATCACCTACCCGGTCACCGCGACGGCCCTGGTGGACTCGGAGCTGTTGGCGGTCTCCAGCCGGGCGGTGCTCCAGCTGCTGGACCGGGACCCGTCCTTCGCCCGCCGCATGCTCGCCAACATGGCGGTGCGGCTGCGCCGGCTGGTGCGCGACGTGGAGACGTACTCCCTGCGGACGAGCGAGCAGCGGGTCATCGGCCTCCTGCTGCACGAGGTCGAGACGGGAGGCGGACAGATCCCGACCCCGTGCCCGGTGCGGCTGCCGGCCAGCAAGCAGACGCTCGCCTCCCGGCTTAGCCTCACGCCCGAGACCTTCTCCCGCGTGTTGCGCGGCCTGTCGGCCGAAGGGCTGATCAGTGTGCACGGGCGGCGCATCCTGCTCCACGACGTACCCGCCCTGGCGGCCCGGCTCGAGTGGCGGTGACGGGCGCCACGGCTGCGCCGTCTTGACCTGTGTCAAGGAAACGCCGACGCGGCGGCCCTAGCGTCCCGGTCGTCAGACCACGACGACTCCCCAGGGGCGCAAGCATGTTCTGCTACCAGTGCGAACAGACCGACCGGACGGGTGAGGCGCCCGGCTGCGCCGGCCCGGTCGGCAACTGCGGCAAGGACCCCGTCACCGCCGACATGCAGGATGTCCTGATCCACATGGTGAAGGGCATCGCCCAGTACTCGGCCAGGGCTCGCGCCCTCGGTGCGCCCGACGACGAGGCGGCGGCGTTCATCCTCTACGCGATGTTCACCACCCTTACCAACGTCAACTTCAACCCCACCCGTTTCGTCGCCCTGGTGCGGGAGGCTGCGGACCTCCGGGACCAGGTCCGGGCCCGGTACGAGGCCGCCGCGCGGGCGCGGGGCGTGCAGCCGGCGCGGCTGACCGGTGCCGCCCAGTGGGAACCGGCCACCGACCTGGCGGGCCTGCTGCTGCAGGCACCCGAGTGCCGCGTCGACGCCGGAGCGGACGTGGTCGGCCCGGACGTCGTCGGCCTGCGCTCGCTGTGCCTGTACGGGCTCAAGGGCATCTGCGCCTACGCCTACCACGCCCACGTGCTCGGCAAGGACAGCGCCGAGGTGTTCGCCGGAATCGAGGACGGGCTCGCGTATCTCGCCGAGGAGCCCACAGAGATCGGCGAGCTGCTGGGGCGGGCCATCGGCCTCGGCCGGCTCAACCTCGCGGCCATGGAGCTGCTCGACGCCGCGAACACCGGCGCCTACGGAACCCCGCAGCCGACCGCCGTCCGCACCACGCCGGTCGCGGGCAAGGCCATCCTGGTCAGCGGGCACGACCTGGGCGACCTGGCCGCGCTGCTGGAGCAGACCAGGGACTGCGGCATCAACGTCTACACCCACGGCGAGATGCTGCCCGCCCACAGCTATCCGCTGCTGAAGAGGTACCCGCACCTCGTGGGCAACTACGGCGGCGCCTGGCAGGACCAGCAGCGGGAGTTCACCCTTTTCCCCGGCCCGATCCTGATGACCTCGAACTGCATCATCGAGCCCTACCCCGCCTACCGCCGGCGCATCTTCACCGCCGGGCCCGTGGGCTGGCCGGGCGTCCGGCACATCGCCGACCACGACTTCACCCCGGTGATCCAGGCTGCCAGGGCGCTGCCCGGCTTCCGCGAGGACGAGCCGGAGAAGATCATAACCGTCGGCTTCGGCCGGGATGCCGTCCTCGCCGTCGCGGACAAGGTCATCGACGCGGTCAGGCAGGGCGCGATCCGCCACTTCTTCCTCGTCGGCGGCTGCGACGGCCCCACCCGCGGGCGCGACTACTACGCCGACTTCGCGACCGGCGCGCCGAGCGACTCCGTCGTGCTCACGCTGGGCTGCGCCAAGTACCGCTTCAACCAGCACGAGTTCGGCGACATCGGCGGCATTCCCCGGCTGCTGGACATCGGGCAGTGCAACGACACCTTCTCGGCCATCAAGATCGCCGAGGCGCTGGCCGGCGCCTTCGGCTGCGGGATCAACGACCTGCCGCTGACGCTGGTGCTGTCGTGGACCGAGCAGAAGGCGGTCGCCGTGCTGCTCAGCCTGCTCGCTCTTGGCGTCCGCGACATCCACCTCGGCCCGTCGCTGCCGGGCTTCCTCACCCCGAACCTCGTCGCGGCGATCGTCGACCAGTTCGGCCTGCGCCTCATCGGCGACCCCACAGCCGACCGCGCGGCGGCCCTGGCGGGGAGCCGGTCGTGACCTCGGTGACCAGTGCCCGCGTCGGAGGCCATGCCCCCGACGCGGGCACCGTACCCGTGACGCTGATCGCCGCCGACGGCGAGCGGTTCGACCTCGACTGCGCCCCCGAGCAGAGCGTGCTGGACGCCGCCGCGAGCTCGGGAGTCGTCCTGCCCGCCTCGTGCCGCAGCGGAACCTGCGGCTCCTGCCACGCCACGGTGACCCACGGCGCCTACGACCTCGGCGAGCACAGCGCCACGGCGCTGCTGGCGGCGGAGCGGGAGCGCGGCGAGGTGCTGCTCTGCCGCACCGTCCCCCGCGGCCCGCTGGCGGTCACGCTGCCGTATGCCGGCTCGCGCATCCTGCGCGGCGGGCTGCCGGTCCGGCAGGGCACGATCGTGGCGCTGGAGACGGTCGCCCGCGACACCGTACGGCTCGAGCTGCGGCTCCAGCCCGACGACGAGGGGGATCCAGGTTCCCAGTTCGATCCGGGGCAGTTCGTGGAGCTGCAGATTCCCGGCCAGGACGACAGGCGGGCGTACTCCCTGGCCAACACGGGCAACTGGGAGGGCCGGCTGGAGTTCTTCATCCGGCTGCGCCCCGGCGGGTACTTCTCCGGCTACCTGGCCGAGCGGGCCCGGATCGGCGACCCGCTCCTCGTCCATGGCCCCCAGGGCGCCTTTGGGCTGCGGGAGACGGGCCTGGGCCCGCGCTGGTTCGTCGCCGGCGGGACCGGGCTCGCGCCCCTGCTGGCCATGGTGCGGCACATGGCCGAGTGGCAGGAGCCACAGCCGGCCCGGCTGCTCCTCGGCGTCAACGAGGAGGCCGACGTCTACGGGCAGACGGAGCTGGCGGCGGTGGCCGCCGAGCTGCCCGGATTCACCTACGAGATCTGCGTGTGGCGCGCCGGACCGGGGTGGCGCGGCGCCACGGGCACCCCGGCCGACTGCCTGGGCGCGGACCTGCGCCGGGCCCAGGC
>JADGHD010000823.1 GCA_019689615.1 Frankia sp.
CCCCCCGCGGCGCCGCCGACGACCTCGCCACCGTCGCCACGCCCCCGGCCGCCGCCAGCGCGGCCACGACCGCCGTCGGCCCCGAGGCCCACGCCGAGCTGGCCGAGGAGACGGAGCTGGCCCGCACGCTGCGGCGGGCGGTCGCCCACCTGCGCTCGCTGCAGGACGAGACCGGCTGGTGGAAGGGCGACCTCGAGAGCAACACCACGATCGACTCCGAGGACATCCTGCTGCGGCACTGGCTGGGCGTCCCCAACCCGGAGCGGGCCGCCATGTCGGCGAAGTACATCCGCTCCTGGCAGCGGCCGGACGGCTCGTGGCCGTACTACTACGGCGGCCCGGGCGAGATCTCCACCACCGTCGAGTCCTACATCGCGCTGCGGCTGTGCGGCGACGAGCCGACCGAGCCGCACATGCAGGCCGCGGCGGCCTGGGTGCGCGCCCACGGCGGCGTGCCGAAGACCCGGGTGTTCACCCGGATCTGGCTGGCCATGTTCGGCTGGTGGAGCTGGGACGACCTGCCCGTGCTGCCACCGGAGATCATGTTCCTGCCGAAGAGGGCCCCGCTTTCCATCTACCGGTTCGCCTCCTGGGCCCGGCAGACGATCGTGGCGCTGACCGTCCTGATGACCTACCGCCCGGTGAGCGAGAGCCCGTTCCCGATCGACGAGCTGTTCCCCGACGGGACCGAGGCCACCGCCCAGCCCGAGCGCCCGGGCACGGCGAGCGCCGACGCGCCGCGTCGGCGTGGGCTGGCCGGCCTGGCCGAGCGGCGGGCGGCCCGCCGGGCGGCCGCCGAGGAGGCCCGGCGCACCGACGTCGCCGGACGGGCCAAGAACGGCAACGGCCCCGGCCGGCCGCTGCCGAACGGCCGGGTCGCCCGGCTGGGCGCCCAGCTCGCCCGCAGGGCGCGGGCCGAGCTGCTCGACCAGGTCGACTGGAAGCGGGTGTTCGAGACCATCGACGCCGGCCTGCACCTCTACCACCGCCACCAGATCCGGCCGCTGCGCACGGTCGCGCTGGCGCTGGCCGAGCGGTGGATGATCGTCCGGCAGGAGGCGGACGGCTGCTTCGGCGGCATCCAGCCGCCGACCGTGTTCGCGATCATCGCGCTGCGCCTCCTCGGCTACCCGATGGACCACCCGGTGCTCACCGCGGCGCTGCGCTCGCTCGACCTGTACGCCGTCCGCCGCCCGGACGGGTCGCTGCTGCAGGAGGCCTGCCAGTCGCCGGTCTGGGACACGTGCCTGTCGGTGATCGCGCTGTCCGACGCCGGCGTGCCGGCCGACGACCCCGGGCTGCAGAAGGCCGCCGACTGGCTGCTTGGCCAGGAGGTGTCCGAGCGGCGCGGCGACTGGTCCGTGCCGATCCCGCACGTTCCCACCGGCGGCTGGGCGTTCGAGTTCGAGAACGACACCTACCCGGACACCGACGACACCGCCGAGGTGATGCTGGCGCTCAACCGGGTCGGGCGCGCCCACCGGCACCCCGAGCGGGTCACCGGCGCCCTGCACCGCGGCGTCCAGTGGCTGTTCGGCATGCAGAGCGCCGACGGTGGCTGGGGCGCGTTCGACGTCAACAACGAGGGCGAGCTGGTCTACAAGATCCCGTTCGCTGACTTCGGCCTGCTCACCGACCCGCCGTCGGCCGACGTCACCGCCCACGTCGTCGAGGTCCTGTGCGAGCTGGGCCTGGCCGACGACCCGCGCACGCAGCGCGGCGTCGCCTGGCTGCTGCACTCCCAGGAGGCGGACGGCTCCTGGTACGGCCGCTGGGGCGTCAACCACATCTACGGCACCGGCGGCGTGCTGCCGGCGCTGCGGGCCGCGGGCCTGCCGGCCGACCACCCGGCCATCCAGCGGGCGGCCGACTGGCTGGTCTCCCGGCAGAACCCGGACGGCGGCTGGGGCGAGGACTGCTACTCCTACGAGGACATGTCCACCGCCGGCGTCGGCCGCTCGACCGCGTCGCAGACGGCGTGGGCGCTGCTCGGCCTGATCGCCGCCGGCCGGGTCGGCGATGGCGAGATCGGCGCGGCCGCCGCCCGCGGCGCCGCCTGGCTCGCCGCGACCCAGACC
>JADGHD010000824.1 GCA_019689615.1 Frankia sp.
CCCCCACGACCACCCCCACCACGACGCCGACCACCACGCCCACCTCCGGGCCGCCCAACCGCTCCGGGCAGCCGTGGCTGTCGGGCGCCAACGGTGACCCGCTGATCCGGCCAACCGACGTCGACGCCTTCTGCGCCTTCCGCAACAGCCTCTGCGACGTCGCGCACGTCTACGTGGCCCGCAGCAGCTGGGCGGCGATCACCGAGCCGTCGTTCGTGTTCACGAACTTCGCCGGCTGGCCGGGGCGGCTGGTCATCTCGGTGCCGCCGTTCCCGGAGAACGTCGGCGCGACGCTGCAGACCTGCGCCACCGGCGCGTACGACGAGAGATGGCGGACGTTCGGGCGCACGCTCAACCAGACCGGCCGGCAGAACTCGATCATCCGGCTCGCCTGGGAGGGCAACGGCAACTGGTACCCGTGGTCCGGCACCGACCCGGCGGCCTACATCGGCTGCTTCCGCAAGATCGTGGACGCCGTGCGCTCGACCGCGAACCCCGACCCACTGTTCGAGTGGACGATCAACGCGCACTACTCGCACAACCCGCCGAGCCACAACCCGCTTGACCTGTACCCCGGCGACAACTGGGTGGACATCGTCGGCATCGACGCCTACGACCACTACCCACCATCGCGGACGCTGGCGGAGTTCAACCAGCAGGCCGAGGCGATCGGCGGGATCACCTGGCTGTACAACTTCGCCCGGTCGCGGGGGAAGCTGTTCGGCGTCGGCGAGTGGGGCGTCGCGGCCGGTTCCGGCACGAACGGCGGCGGCGACAACCCCGACTACATCCAGTTCATGCGGGACTGGATGGAGGCGCGGGCCGGCCGAGGCATGTACTACGAGGCGTACTTCAACAACTGCGAGATGCGCAACATCGGGTCGAACATCTACCGGCCCGTGGGCGAGCACTGCCTCTACCAGAACACCCGCGCGGCTACCCGCTACGCGCAGTTGTGGTGACGAGCGGCGCCGTCGCCAGGTAGTGCCGGGCGAGCGCGAGCAGCGCGTCCGCCCGGCGCTGCCCCGGCGTGGGCTCCCACCCCGCACCGCCGGCCGGGCCGGCCGGGTCATCCGGCGGCCCGGCCGCTGTCCGGTACGCGGCCAGGCCGAGCGCGGTCAGCAGCGTCCTGGCCGCGTCCACCGGCAGCGTCGCGGTGACCATGACCCGGCCGCAGGGGTGCAGGGCCGCGCCGCCCGGCACCGACCGCACGGACAGCGAGCGGGCGAGGCGCGCGCTCTCGGCGTTGCCGGCCGCGCCCGCCGGGTCGGCCCGCTCCAGCCACTCGACGAGGGCCGAGCGGGTCTCCGCCGGGCTCGCTCGCCGGGCGAGCGCCGTCAGGTCGGCCTCGACCGGTCCGGCGAACGCCGCGAGCCGCCCCGGGGTGGTCAGCGGGACCGTCAGCGCCAGCACGTGGTCCAGCCCGACCTCGCCCGCGCGGAACGCGGCGGCCAGCGTCGGCAGGCTGCCCAGCGCGCGGGCGGCCACCAGCAGGACCACGGCGGCCGTGTCGGTCAGCCGGGCGGCGCGGATGAGCCAGCCCATCGCCGAGCCGGCCAGCGGCGGCCGCGGCGCGAACCGGCCGCTGGGTGCGGCCCCGTCGGCGACGCGGCCAGGCGCGGGCTGGCCGGCCGCCCCCGCGCCCGTGCCGGCCGGACCGGCGCGCCGGCCGGCGCCGTCGGGGGCGGGTACGCGGGTGGCGCGCTCCAGGGCGTCGGCCGCGCGCACGAGCGCCGCCTGGCTGGCGGCGACCACCGCGGCAAGCTCCGTGACCAGGCGGGGCAGCGCGTCGGGCGGCAGCTCGCCGGGCTCGATTGCGGCGAGCGTGCGCCGCAGTCCGCGCAGGGTGGCAGGGTCCATTGGGTCTCCCCCGTGCTGGCCCCCACCCGTGGCGGGTCGGCGATCCCCTGGCAGCTCGCCGACACCGCACCCGGGCTTCATGTCTCGAACGTACGTTCGAGATCATAGCTCGGGACGGGTCCGGGTTCAACCGGGCGACCGGTCGCGGCCGGCGGCCCGGTGGCCCCGGCCGGGGCCGGGCCGGGTCGCTTATTCACATCTGACGCTGCCGACCGTA
>JADGHD010000825.1 GCA_019689615.1 Frankia sp.
GGCGCGGTTTCGGGGACGGCGAGGGTGCGCGGGGGGACCGGCGCCAGGCGCTGGTATGCGGCGCCGAGCGGCGGGCGGGGGTCGTCCTCGCCGCGGTTGGGCCACAGCGACAACGCCCGCTCGGCCAGCGCGGTGATCGTCAGTGACGGGTTGACGCCGAGGTTGGCGCACACCGCAGCACCGTCCACGACGTGCAGCCCCGGGTGGCCGTAGACCCGGTGGTACGGGTCGATCACGCCGGTCCGCGGGCTGTCGCCGATCGGCGCGCCACCGAGGATGTGCGCCGTCATCGGGATGTTGGCCAGCTCGGTCACCGACCCGGCCGGGAAGCCGCCGATCTTCGCCGCGACCCGCCTGGTGGCCTCGTTGCCCTCGGGGATCCAGGCCGGGTTCGGCTCGCCGTGGCCCTGCCCGCTGGTCAGCCAGGACAGGCCGAACGGCCCCCGCCGGCGGCGCACCACCAGCGAGTTGTCCCGGGACTGCATCACCAGCGAGATCATCGTCCGCTCCGACCAGCGCCACGGCAACGGCGCGAGCAGCGCCCGCAGCGGCCGGCGGGCGACCGCGCCCAGGTGGCGCAGCCAGCGCGGGACCCGTCCGCCGCCGTCGCTCATCACCGTGGCCAGCGGCGCGAGCGCGTTGCTGCCCGGGCCGCAGCGCACCGGCTCGATGTGGGTATGCGGGTTCGGGTAGAAGGACGAGGTGATCGCCACGCCGCTGGTGATCCGCGGGTCCGGCCTGGCCTTCACCGCGCCGAGGATGGCTTCCGAGTTCGTCCTGGTGAGCTGGCCCAGCCGGGGCGAGAGCTCGGTCAGCTTGCCGCCGTCGCGCATCGCCAGCAGCAGCCGCTGGGTGCCCAGCGCCCCGGCGGCGAGCACCACCTGCTCGGCCCGCCAGCGGCGCACGCCCCGCCCGAGCCTGCCGCGCTCCGCCCGCGCCGCCCGCCGGTGCGGCAGCCAGGTGCCCGTCGGCACCCCGACGACCTCGTAGCCGCCTCCGGGCAGCGGCCGCAGCGACTGGACCGTCGTGTCGGCCACGACCGTCACCCCGAGCCGCTCGGCCAGGTAGAGGTAGTTGTAGTCGAGGCTGTTCTTGGCGTTGAACCGGCAGCCGCTCATGCACGCGCCGCACTGCAGGCAGCCGGTCCGGCTCGGGCCGACGCCACCGAAGTAGGGGTCCGGCACGGTCTCGCCGGGCGCCGGCTCCCCCTGCGGCCCGAAGTACACCCCCACCTGGGCTGGCCGGAAAGTGTGACCGACGCCCATCTCCTCGGCGACCGACCGGAACACCTCGTCGGCGTAGGTCACCGTCGGGTTGCGGGTCACCCCGAGCATCCGCTCGGCCTGGTCGTAGTACGGGGCGAGCTCGGCCCGCCAGTCGGTGATGTGCGCCCACTGCGGGTCGGAGTAGAACGGATCGAGCGGCCGGTAGAGGGTGTTCGCGTAGACCACCGAGCCGCCGCCGACCGCCGCGCCGGACAGCACGAGCACCTTGCCCAGCAGGGTGACCTTCTGGATCCCGTGGCAGCCGAGCCACGGCAGCCACAGGAAGCGCCGCAGGTCCATGCTGTTGCGGGGCAGCGTGCGCGCGGTGTACCGGCGCCCGGCCTCGACGACCGTGACCCGGTAGCCCTTCTCGGCCAGCCGGAGCGCGGCGACGCTCCCGCCGAAGCCACTGCCGACGACGAGAACGTCGACGGCAAAGCCGTCGTCGGACGGCCGCTGTCCGTCCTCACTCATGTCCCCATGATGCCCGGCCGGCCGCTGGGAGAGCCGGGCCGTCGGGCGCTTGCGGATCTTCGACACTCTGCGTGACAGCGTGAGCCCAGGTAGCCAAAGTCTTGATACTCCATCGGTTTGATGGGATATTCGCGGGCGCGCCATTTCCTACCTGTCCGACCGGAGATGTACGTCCCGTCTCCGGAGGGGCACCTGGAGCGGACCGTCGGGAGGCGGGCCGCGCGAGAGGACCGAGAGAACCAATGAAGATCCGGAACAGGGTGGCGGCAGCCGCGGCCGCCCTCGCCGTAGGCCTGACCCTGGCGGCCTGCGGCGGCGGTGACGACGACGCCAGCGG
>JADGHD010000826.1 GCA_019689615.1 Frankia sp.
CGGGGGGGCTCGGATTTGTTTAAAACCCACACCCCCCACCCCGGCGCCGCCGCCGGCCGGCGGCGGGCAACAGCAGCAGCCACAGCAACAGCAACCGCCCGCAGAGAACCCGCCGCCGGCCGGTGGCGGGGACACCCAGCCGTCGGAGGCCGACCGCCTCGCCGGGCTGGACCAGGTACCGGTCAACGGCGGCCTCGTCCTGTCCGGCCCGCGGATCGTGCTGACCCGCGACTCCGGCGGCACCGTGCGGGGTTTCTCCGCGGTCTGCACCCACCAGGGCTGCATCGTCGCCGGCGTCAGCAACGGCACGATCAACTGCAACTGCCACGGCAGCAAGTTCAACCCGACCAACGGCGCCGTTGTCACCGGCCCGGCCACCAGGGCGCTGCCACCGGTGGCCGTCGCCGTCCAGAACAACGCGGTCTACCGGGCCTGAGCCATCGCGGCCGACCCGGCCGAACGTGCGCCAGGCCGGCCGCCGACGCCCCCAGCACCGGATATGAGGGCGTCCGCGGTCCGGGCCTGGCGGCACGGATGCAGTTTCCGGCGGGCCGATGCCCCCGGAACATCAGGGAAGTCCCCAGTCGCGGGCCAATCGCCGGTGAACGGGGCCGGCGCCACCCGCCAGGGGCCCGCCACCCGCCAGGGACCGGTGCCACCCCGCTAGGGAATCGTGACCTCCGTTACACCGACGGCCGTCGTGCGGGCGGCCAGGAAGCCCGGAAGCAGGGCGAGCGCCGCCGCGGCATCCGCCGCCTGGACTGTCCAGAACATCTGATGGTCGCCGTCGCCGCCGGCGGCGCAGGACGCCAGCGCGCTGCCGTGCCGCAGCGGGCTGTCGAACCCCCGCCACGCCGCGAACGCGAACCGACATTCGTTCGGGCCGTGGCGATGGCACAGGACGAAGGTCGCCATACGGCCAGCGTCCCCGAGCGCGACTGCACCGGTACATCGGGGAGATCCCCCATCCAGCCCCCTGGGACGGCCGCCTCGGCGAGAATTCCTGAGGTCGCGACCGCCCTGTCTGGCGTCGTCCCGGATCCGCGAGAATGTCGCCGACGCTGCGCAGGGCCGGGCGCGGTTTAGGGGGGATTTTCGGTGAGCCAACGGGCCACCCTGATCGGCCGGGATCGGGAAACCGCGGCCATCGGCGCGGCGGTAGCGCGATTGGGCTCCGGCCGCGGCAACCGGTTTGGCTGGCTGGCCATCAGCGGCGAGGCCGGGATCGGCAAGAGCCGGCTGATCGACGAGCTCGCCGACCTGGCGGACGGCCGCGGCTATCTGGTGCTGCGCGGCCAGGGCAGCGAGCTGGAACGCGACATCCCGTTCAACGCTGTCATCGATGCCCTGGACGACTACCTCGGCGCGGTCGACCCGGACCAGCTGCGCACGCTGGGCGCGGCCCGCCTCGAGGAGCTGGCGAGCGTCTTCCCCGCGCTCGCCCCGGCAGGCCGCGCCGTCCGCAGCGGAGACTCCGAACTCGACCGCTGGCAGGCCTACCGCGCGGTACGCCGGCTGCTCGAGCTGCTGGCCGCCCGCCGGCCGCTGGTGCTCGCGCTCGACGACCTGCACTGGGCGGACACCGCGTCGATCGAGCTGATCGCACACCTGCTGCGGCGGCCACCGAAGGCGGCCGTTCTCCTCGTCCTCGCCTACCGGCCGCGCCAGGCCCCGGACGCGCTGCTGGCCGCGCTCGCCGCCAGCGGCGCCACGACGGCCGACCAGCCCGGGACCGACGCCACCGAGGCCGCCGGGACCCGGCTCGAGCTCGGCGCGCTCTCCCCGGCCGACGCGGACGCGCTGCTCGGCCCGTCGGTGAGCCCCGCGACCCGGGCCCGCTGGTACCGGGAGAGCGGCGGAAACCCGTTCTACCTGGAGCAGCTCGCCAGGGCGGCCCGGACCCGCCGGGCGTCGGCCGCCCGCCCGGCGGAACGGATCGCCGGCCTCACCCCGGCGCAGCTCGCCGGCGACGACCCGCCCCCGACGCTGCCGCCCGGCCTGACGCCGCCCGGCTGGGACATCGGCGACGACGACGCGGGCGACGGCGCCGAGCTCGCCGACCGGGTGCCGCCGGCC
>JADGHD010000827.1 GCA_019689615.1 Frankia sp.
CCCGAGCTGAGCTCCCCCGCCCCGCCCGCGTCGAGCCGGCCGGGCGGGGAACGACGTCAGCGGCGCCCGTCACCGGGCGTGCGGCCGCGCGCGGCGCCAGCCGTCGTCGTCAGGCCACGCGCCGGACGCGCGCGGGCCGACGCGCGCGGGTACGAAGGCTGGAGCGGCGCGCGTACGCGCGGACGCCCGGCCGGCAGCCCGCGGCAGGCGCCCGGCGCGGCGGGCGACGCTGGCCGACGAGACGACCGGAGTGGGGCGTGGGGACGATGGTCACGCAGGAAGCGGCACTCACCGTGGACCGGGCCCGCGAGGCGGTGACGGCGGCCGGGCTCGCCCCGTCGCTGCACAACTCCCAGCCCTGGCGGTGGCGGCTGCGCCAGGACGCGCTGGAGCTGTCGGCCGACCTGTCCCGGGCCGTGCCGGTGGTCGACCCGGACCATCGCCAGCTGCTGATCAGCTGCGGCGCGGCCCTGCTGAACTGCTGGCTGTCGCTGCGGGCCGCCGGCCTGGACGTGGAGGTGGCCGAGCTGCCGGACGGGCCGGACATCAGCACCGGCCGGCTGGCCGTGCTGCGGGTGGTCGGCCGCCGCCCGCCGTGCCCGACCGAGACGACGCTGGCCGAGGCGATCACCCGCCGGCACACCGACCGCCGCCCGTTCACCGCGGCCGACCTGCCCACCGAGGTCATCCGCGAGCTGCGCCGGGCCGCGGAGGCGGAGGGCTGCTGGCTCGCCTGGCTGACCGACCCGGACGCCCGGCTGGAGCTGTCGGTACTGCTCACCCGGGCGGACTGGATCGAGACCCACGACCCGGCCTACCAGGCGGAGCTGGCGTCGTGGCTGCGGGAGGACCCGGCCGCCCCGGACGGCATCCCGCGGGCGGCGACGCCGGTGAGCGAAGGGCCGCGACGTTCGGAGTTCCCGCTGCGCGACTTCGGCGGGGCCAGTGGTTTGCCGACGAGCAGCGCCCCTGGCGGCCCGCCGGCGGGCGCGGCCGGGGGTGCCGGTGCGGCCGCGGGCGACGCGGGCGGCGGCGCGCGGCTGCCGGAGAGTCCCGAGGAGGCCGAGCGGCGGGCGCGCGAGACCCCGGTCGAGCACCCGAGCGTGCTGGTCATCGGGACGGACGCGGACGGCCCGGCGGACCGGCTGCGGGCCGGGCGGGCGCTTGGGCGGGTGCTGCTGGCCGCGACGGCCGCCGGCGTGGCGACCTCGCCGCTCGGCCAGGCGATCGACATCGAGGCGACCAGGGCGCTGGTCCGCCGGGCGACCGGCGGCTCCGGCCACGCCCAGATGATCCTGCGCGCCGGCTACGCGGACCCGCACACGCCGCCGCTTCCGGCGACGAACCGCCGCCCGGTCGACGACGTCCTCACCATCGCCGCCGACGGCCCGTCTCCGATGGCGCGCTCCTGACCCGTCGGCTCCGGCGGGGCGGCGCGGGCCAGGCCGCCGCCTCGGCCGCGCCGGGCGGGCCGTGGCCGCGACGGTGCCGGGTGGGTCAGCGGTAGGACCAGCCGGACCAGCGGCGGACCTCGATCTCGATCGCCGGCCCGGCCGGCGGATGCTCCCGGTACTGCGGGTAGCGGGCGGCCAGCGCCCGGACGGCGGCGGTGTGTCCGGCCGTCCCCGGGCTGGCCACCCGGGCGACGCCCTCGGCCCGGGCCCACCACAGCCGCGACCAGTCGTCGTCGTAGGCGTCGGCGAGCAGGCTGACCCGCCCGTCGCGGGCGATGTCGTCGAGCCGGGCCAGCCGGGTGGTGCGTTTCGGCTTGTGGTCGACGGCGGTGACGATCAGGTCCGTCGCGCCGTCGGCGAGCAGGGCGAACGTGACCGGGACCAGCCGCGGCGCCCCGCCGGGGGCGATCGTGGCCAGCGTCGCCACCCGGGCGCCGGCGAAACGCTCCCGGGCCGCCGCCGGGGTGAGGTTCACGGCCGCACGGTACGGCCGGCGGGGCCGCGGTGCGGCGCGCGGGCCGGCGGGCGCCGTGCGCCCCTGCCCTTCCGCGCGAAGTTACCCGTCGGTATATTGATCCGGGCCGGGAACTGTCTCTTATAAACAACTGACGCTGCCGACG
>JADGHD010000828.1 GCA_019689615.1 Frankia sp.
GGGTCATCGTCGCCGTCGTCGTCCCAGTCGGCCGGGGTGGGCGCGGCCGGGGAGGGGCCGAAGAGCAGCTGGTCGACGGCCAGGTAGCCGCGGGGGAAGCGGGCCAGCAGGAGGCTGGCGACCAGCAGCAGGCTGTCGCGGGTCAGCTCCTGCGCGTAGCGGGTCGGCTCGTCGGCGGCGAGGTCGCCGCCCGAGGAGAAGCAGCCGCAGTCGATGCGCAGCCCACGGGCGGCCGCCGACGCGATCGCCGCGACGTACACGGCGAACAGCAGCGCCGACACCGCCGCGCCCGCCCGCACGGCGAGCCCCACCAGCAGCAGCGCGCCGAGCGCGAGCTCGACGAACGGCAGCGCGTACGACACCGGCTCGACGAACACCTCCGGCAGGATCCGGAACGCCCGCACCGAGCGCTCCATCCCGTCCGGGTCGGTCACCTTGAGCGCCCCGGCCACCAGCCAGACCGCCGCCAGCCCCAGGCGCAGCAGCAGCGAGAGCCCGCGCACCCAGGCCCGGTCCTCCCACGGCCGCGGGCCTGGCTGAATCGCCGGAGCCCGGGTGTTGGTCTCCTGCCCGGTCATCCCGGGGGCTCCTCGTTCACGAGCACCTCAAGGTCATGGATGTAGTCGGTGACCTGCGTTCCGGGCGGGTACCGGAGCCGGAGCCGGTCCTGTGTGTCGAACGTGTAGACCGGGCTGGCGAGTTGCCGGCTCGCCGACCCGGCTCGCACTGATCTGTCGGGATACAGGTCTGGGCGTTCCACGACGGCCCCGAGCGCGCGGGCCGTGGCCGCGACGCTCTCGAACGGGCCGACGGCGCCAAGGAAGCTCGGGCTGAACTGGCGCAGCCACTCCGCCAGCACCGCCGACGTGTCGCGGGCCGGGTCGACGCTGACGAAGACCACCTGAACGCGTTCCCGGACCGCCGGGGCGAGCATACGCAGGGCGTTGGCCAGGTCGGCCATCGTCGCGGGGCAAAGATCCGGGCAGTTGGTATAGCCGAAGTAGAGCAGGGTGACCCTTGCGTCGGCGGTCCGTTCCCGCAGGTCGAACGGGAGCCCGTCGGTCCCGGTCAGCTCGGTCGCCGGCTTGGCCAACGAGGCCGGTCCCGGGCCGAGCCCGTGCAGCCCGTCGGCCCGGCCCGCCGCGACGACCGCGGCCGGTCCGGGCATCCCCGGCGTCCCGTCGGAGCCGACAGCGGCCAGCCCGACCAGTGCCAGCAGGGCCAGCGGCGGCAGCGCCAGCACGAGCAGCCGACGGGAGCTGGCCATGATCCTCCGTGCTGGGTGGTCCGCGCTGGGGCGGCGGACCGGTTTCCGGTTTCCTTCCGTAGCGACAGGTCCGATTATCGTAACTGAGAGTATCGACCGTTGGGCTGATGCGGTCTGTGGCGGACACGCTGGTGACGCGGCTGGGCGCGCGGGGCTCGTCAGCCGCCGACTGGTCTGGCACGCTCAGCGGTGGAGCCGTCGTGGATCTGTCGTAGTGGATCCATAGGGTGAACGAGAAGCCGGCGCACGAGCGGCTGGCGGATAGCGGCTGGCGGATAGCGGCCACGGACGAGAGGCCAGAGGCGTGGAGCGGGACCCAGCGATCATCCAGCGCCAGATCGAGGACACCCGGGCCGACCTGGCCCAGACCCTGGAGGCCATCGCCGAGATCGTCAGCCCGCGCCGGGCGACCGAGCGGGTCAGCGAGCAGGTCCGCGCGCGGGTGTCCGGTCTGCGCGCCCGGGTCCGGCCGGGCACGGCGCCAGCCCTCGGCCAGGCGAGTCCCAACGGGCAGGCCGGCAGCGGCCACCAGCCAACCGTCGCCCCGGGCACGGCCGCGGCCCCCGGCACGCCGGGGCAGGTCGAGTCGCGGCGGGTGGTCCGGTGGGGCCGGGTCGCCATGGTCGTCAGCCTCATGCTGCTGCTCGTCGCCCGCACCAGCCGCCGCCGGCGCCGCCGCCGCGGGTAGCCCGCCCGCCGTCGGCTGGCCTCGCCTGCCGCCGAGGGGGCACGGTCACCACCCCCGGCGGGTAGGCCAGGGGACACGGCGCGCTGCGCACAGGCGGAGGGGGTCGTCAGGCGTGGG
>JADGHD010000829.1 GCA_019689615.1 Frankia sp.
CCCTCGGCCACGTACTCCTGGAACTGGGCGAGCGTCGGCGACGGGTCGGTGCCGTTGAACCCGCCGACCGGCATGACCGGCTCGCCGGTCGCGAGCTGGTAGCCGGCGGCGTTGTTCGCCCCGACCGTCGCGGCGACCCAGGTGTAGTCGTCTGCGTCCGCCCGCAGCAGCGCCACCAGGTTGTCCCCGGGAGTGGCCGCGCCGAGCAGGCCGCCGGCGCGCCCGCCCGGGCCGCCCGGCATCTGGTAGAGGAACGGGCCCGGCCGGCCGCCCGCACCGCCGCCGTCAGCCCAGCCATCCGACGGCGAGCAGTCGACCGCCGCCAGGCCCTGCGGCGACCCGTAGCCAGGCGAGCCGGCCGGATCGCCCGAGCGCCCGCCGCCCCAGCCGTCCCGCAGCCGCTGGCCAGGGCCGGCGGAGAGCGGGCCGTCCTGCGAGCCGCGGTCGCGGTCCCCGTCGGTGCCGCCGTCCGCGGTCGCCTCGTAGCCGTAGCCGTCCGAGCAGCCGGCGAACGGGACGCCGTTGATCCACAGAGTCGGCCCGCCGTTCAGCGGCGACTGGCCGCCACCCGGCCCGCCCTGGCCACCACCCGGTGCCCCGGGCAGGCCACCCAGTCCCGGCCTGCCGCCGAACCACCCGGACGGCCCGGCGCTCGGGATGGCGCCGCTGTGCGGGGTGTCCGCGGTCGCGAGCGCGTAGCTTCCCGGCCCGAGCAGCACCGCGCCGACCGCCGTGCCGGAGACGGCGAGCCCGGCGACCCGCGGCAGCCGGGGCAGGCCGAGCAGCAGCACTGCCGCGCCGAGCCCGGCCACCAGCACGGTCTCCGGCAGCCAGTCGTTCCAGCCGGGGGTGCGGCCGAGCAGCTCCGCGCACCACAGAGCGCTTCCCGCCGTCACCGCCGCGAGCGTGACCGCGGCGGCCGGGTGCTGGCGGCGTTCCCACAGCAGCAGGGCGCCCATCCCGACGAGCGCGCCGATCGCCGGGGCGAGCGCGACGGTGTAGTAGGGGTGGAAGATCCCCCGCATCAGGCTGAACACGGCCCCGGTGACCAGCAGCCAGCCGCCCCACAGCAGCAGCGCCGCCCGCACGCGGTCGGTCCGCGGCGCCCGCAGGGTCAGCCACAGCCCGGCGACCAGCAGCGCCAGCGCCGCCGGGAGCAGCCAGGCCACCTGACCGCCGATCTCGGCGTTGAACAGCCGGTCCCAGCCGTTTCCGCCCATGTTCCGGCCGCCGCCGACGCTGCCCGTCTCGTCGCCGGTCAGCCGGCCGAAGCCGTTGTAGCCGAAGGTGAGCTCGAGGATGGAGTTGTTCTGCGAGCCGCCGATGTAGGGCCGCGCGGACTCCGGCACGAGCTCGACGACCGCGATGTACCACCCGGCGGAGGCCACCAGCGCGAGCCCGGCCAGCAGCATGTCGCGAATCCGCCGCCGCAGCCCCGTCGGCGCGGCGATGAGGTAGACCAGCGCCAGCACCGGCACGATGAGCAGCGCCTGCAGCATCTTGGTCAGGAAGCCGAGGCCGATCAGCACTCCGGCCAGCGCCAGCCAGCGCGCGCTCGCCGCCTCCACCGCCCGCACGGTCGCGTACGCCGCACCGACCAGCAGCGCGACGAGCAGCGCGTCCGGGTTGTTGAACCGGAACATCAGGACCGCGACCGGGGTGAGCGCGAGCACCACCCCCGCGAGCAGGGCGGCTGCCGGCCCGGACACCCGCCGCACGGCGGCGTACAGCAGCCCGACGGCCGCCACCCCGCACAGCGCCTCCGGCACGAGGATGCTCCACGGGCTCACACCGAAGATCCGCGCCGACAGCCCCATCAGCCACAACGCGGCCGGTGGCTTGTCCACCGTGATCGAGCCCCCGGCGTCCGACGCCCCGTAGAACAGTGCCAGCCAGCTCTGCGACCCGGCCTGCGCCGCCGCCGAGTAGTACGCGTTCGCCCACTCGGACGCGCCCAGCCCCCACAGGTAGAGCAGCGCCGTCCCGGCCAGCAGGGCCAGCAGCGCCGGCCGCGCCCACCGCGGGTCCCCCTCCGGCCCGCGCCACAACCGCCGCAGCGTCCGCG
>JADGHD010000830.1 GCA_019689615.1 Frankia sp.
CTGAGAGCAGGAAGAGGACAAGCCACAGCACGTAGAGAAATACGGCGACCACGGTCGTGGCGATCCAGCAGAGCCACATGTTGCAGCATAGGCACAGCCAGCGGCACCGCTGCGCCGTGCACTGGCGCAGGGTCGCCGTGACGGCGCCCCAGATTTCGGCCGCCAAGTTGAGCGTGGCGCTCACGGCGACGTAGGTGAATGCGCAGACGTTCACCGTTGGTCGCCCAGCTCGCGGGAGACCGCAGTGTACAGGCGGGCGAGCTGGTACCGGGCGTGCAGAAGGACGAGGATCTTGGCCAGCAGGCTCACGGTGACAGCGGCGGAGATCGCGGTCGCGGCGCCGGGGATGCCGGCTACACGCAGGTCCTGATGCAGGCCGAAGCGCAGCACGACGATGACCGTCGCGGCGAGCAGGAGTGCCGCGGCACCCACTCCGCATCCGCAGGCGCGCGCGTGGCGGCTGACGGCGGACTCAAGCCGCGCTCGCTGCGGGCTGTCGACCAGCAGTGTGAGCCGTACCCTGTCCCCAGGGCCCAGCGGTGCAACGAGGCTTCGCGAGGAGATCTTCCGCAGAGTCGCGAGATCGGGGACATCTCGCTCGATGGCCGCTGTTCTGATGGGTCGTGGCATTGGCGGACACCTCCATCGGCGTGAGGGAGCAAAGATGGCTAAAGAGGTCAGACGGAGACGAGTTGGTATCTTGTGTCGACGGGCGACCACAGCCAGAGGCTGCCGTAGCCGATCACCCGGAAGGTGACGTCCGAGTCGGGCAGGGGCCCGGACGAGATGGGGAAGGGCAGCGGCGCGGTATACGCCCGGTACTCGCCTCCCGGGTCGGCCGTGCTGATTCCGTAATCGATGGAAAGGTATCCCCAGCCGGAACGTACCCTGGTCCAGGAGTTGGCGCGCAGTGAGCCGGTCACCACACCTGTCGCCATGGCGGATTCCTCCTACTGATCTTGTGGTCATCTCGTCGATGAGTGTGGCTCGCGGATGCGGGCGCCTGCGGACGGTCCCCGAATGGCCCCTGGGCGACCTCGAAAGCACTCGCCCTCGGCCGTCAGACGGTGCTGGGCGGGAGCGGCGTCAGCGAGTTCATCCGAAGGTGGATGACGAGTGTGTTCTGAGCTCCAGAGCCGAGGAAGAACCGCCTCGTGGTGAACGAGCTGCCGCCGGAGAGGTTCAGGGCGGGCGACAGTGGATCTCGCCACAGGTTCCCCGGCTCCGGCATCAGGAGGTATCCGTTCGGAAGTACCGTCCTGTCGATCCTGGTGTTGAGATCTACGACCACCTCCTGGTCCCAGATTCCTAGAAATGCGCCTGGCGTGAAGGTGACCGTGAGGACCACCGGAAGACCCATGTGCCCTGAACGCGGATCGTAGGCGCCTCGGCCGTTGTGGGAAAATGTGACGACCACGGTTCTGGTCGGGGGGCCGAGCGGGGCTCCGTCGTCAAACCGGGCCGGCGGCCACCCGCGGCCGACAGCCACGCGGGAGAAACTATCGTCGAAATTCAGGTCCAGCGATACGCGCTTTGTGAATGATTTTGCGACCGCATGCCAGGCAGGATCACCCAGGAAGAGTCTTACGGTCAGCGATGCGTCGTAGACGAGTACGTGGCGCTGCGGGATCGGTGTGACCAACTGAGACCTCCGGGCCGCGGAGAACATCGATGCTGGCAGCTTCCGTTGGCCGGCTCTCGCGCCGAACGAGCTGGTGGGGCTGGTGCCTTGCCTCAGGGCGGATGTCGTCGGTGCCGCCGTAGAACTCGGCGAGGCGCAATGCGGCCTGCCCCTCTGGTGTTCGCGGTCCGTCCCGGAAGCGATCGACTGTCACGCCGTCGTGTAGGCGGACGAGTTCGACGGCGTGGTCGGCGTCGGTGGGGTTGCTCGCGGTCACCCGTGTCCAGCCGGGATGCAGATGGCCGGTCCTGGTGACGTCGAGGCCGGTTCCGGCCGCGGTCACGCTGATCGTCGCGGCTTGGGCGTCGCCCTGGCTGGCGGTGGCGGCCGTACTGGCTGTGCTGCCTGTGCTGGTGCAGCCGGTGGCTGGCAGAGCGCCA
>JADGHD010000831.1 GCA_019689615.1 Frankia sp.
GGGGGGAAGCGGGGGAACGGGCGGGCCGGAACGCCGAACCAAAGCCCTGGCGCGAACTTCGGCCGGTGTTCGCGGGACAGGTCGCCCGACGCCGCCGAAACGTTGCCGACGGATGCCGACTTGGGACTTTGGTCCCGACCACCGGCCGCGAACGCCAGCCCCGGCGCCGCGGTCAGAGGTAGCTGCCGCCCACGGAGTCGTGGCCGGCACCGCCGCTGGGCAGGGCGCGCCGCCGCATCTCCTCCAGCTGCGCCCGCGCGGCCATCTGCTGGGCGAACAGCGCGGTCTGCAGGCCGTGGAACAGCCCCTCCAGCCAGCCGACCAGCTGGGCCTGGGCGATCCGCAGCTCGGCGTCGCTCGGCGTCTGGGTCTCCTCGAACGGCAGGGTGAGCCGCTCGAGCTCCTCCTTCAGCTCCGGCGCCAGCCCGTCGGACAGCTCCCGGATGGAGGCGCGGTGGATCTCGCGCAGCCGCAGCCGGCTGGCCTCGTCCAGGGGGGCCGCCCGGACCTCCTCCAGCAGCTGCTTGATCATGGTGCCGATCCGCATGACCTTGTCCGGCTGGGACACCATCGAGGAAATCGTGCCGCGGGGCGTCTCGCCCTCGCCGCCCTCGCGGTCGCCGCCATCGCCCGGCCGGCGGTCCCGGCCGCTGGCCGGGCCGCCCGGCTGGTGCAGCCGGCCGTCGGGCCCGACGATGACCACCCGCGGTTCCGATTGCTCTGTCATGTCTCCATCCTCCAACCGGGCGATCAGCGGAAGTCAGGCGGGGACGGTGAGCAGGATCTTGCCCACGTGCCCGAAGCCCTCCACCACCCGGTGCGCCTCGCCGGCCTCGGTCAGCGGCAGTACCCGGTCGATGACCGGGCGGATCCGCCCGTCGGCGACTGCCGGCCACACCTCGGCGCGTACCCCGGCGACGATCGCGGCCTTCTGCTCCGCCGGCCGGTTCCGCAGCGACATCGCGTGCACGGCGCCCCGCTTGTACAGCAGGGCGGACAGGTTCAGCTCGGCCTTGACCCCGCCCTGCAGGCCGATCACCACCAGCCGCCCGTCCGGTGCCAGCACGTCGACGTTGCGCGCCAGGTACCTGGCACCCATGTTGTCCAGCACCACGTCCGCGCCGCGCCCGCCGGTGAACTCGCGCACCCGGGCCACGAAGTCGTCGTCGCGGTAGGAGATGGCCAGGTCGGCGCCGAGCTCGCGGCAGTGGGCCAGCTTCTCCTGGGTGCCGGCAGTGGTCGCGATCACCGCCTTGGGCCGCAGCGCGCGCACCGCCTGGATGGCGAACGTCCCGATCCCGGAGGCGCCGCCATGCACGAGGAACGTCTCGCCGTCTGCGATCGCCGCTCGCTGGAACACGGTGGAGTAGACGGTCGACGCGACCTCCGGCAGGCCGGCGGCCGTCACCAGGTCGACGCCGTCGGGCACCGGCAGCACCTGGCCGGCGGGCACGACGACGCGGGTCGCGTAGCCGCCGCCGGACAGCAGCGCGCACACCTCGTCACCGGGCTTCCAGCCGTCCACCCCGGAGCCGACGGCCGCGATCCGGCCGGAGCACTCCAGCCCGAGGATGTCGGACGCGCCCGGCGGCGGCGCGTAGTGGCCCTGGCGCTGCAGCAGGTCCGCCCGGTTGACCGCACTGGCGACGACGTCGATCGCGACCTCGCCCTCCCCGGGGCCGGCCGGGTCGGGAACCTCACGCCACTGGAGAACCTCGGGCCCACCCGGCCCGCTCATGGTCACCGCATACACAGCGGTCACCGTATGACCGGTGGCACCCGGTTGGCCACCGGCCCGGCGCGGGCTCGGGCGTCGGGCGCTGCGGTACCGGCTCGGTGTAGCCGGCGCACCGGTCAGACCGGTTCGGGCTCGGGCGTCGGGCGCTGCGGCACCGGCTCGGTGTAGGGCGACGGCTCGTGCGGGGCAGGGGGCAGGTCGCCCGGCTCGTCCGGCAGCAGCGGGCCGGGGTCGTCGGGGACCGGGACGTCCGGGTCGAGCGGGGGTGGCCCCGGCGGACGGGGACGCACTCCAGCGAACGGGGCTGACATGGTGATCGCC
>JADGHD010000832.1 GCA_019689615.1 Frankia sp.
GCTGCCCGTGAGCGTGGCCTGGGGTCCGGGCGTGAAGGTGCCGGAGATGGCGTCGCTGATCGTGCCGCTCACGTCCTGGACCGCCGGCACGAGGTCGACGTTGAGCGTGTACGTCCCGCCCTCCGGAACGGTGATGATGTGGGCCTGCGGGTTGTAGCCGGAGCGGCTGAACGTGATCGTCCGCGTGCCGACGGTCACCTCGGTCAGCGTGTAGCTGCCGTCCAGCCCCGTGGTCGTGGCCTGCCCATCATCACTGGTGACGGAGACATCACTAAGCGGGGCCAGCGTGGTGGCGTTGCGCACGGTGCCGGTGACGGTGCCGGTGGGGGTGTACGCCTCGTTGACGGCGGTCCGCTGCGAGCTAGCATTGATCCCCCCCACGGCGTACAGGGTAGAGTCAACCACCCCGGCGGCAAGAGCGGACCGCCCCGTGGGCATGGCGGCTCGGGATGCCCAGGTGTCAGTGCTCGGGTCGTAGGACTCGTTGACGTCGCTGTCCCCGCCCACAACATAGAGGTAGCTCCCGATCACCCCGGCGGCAAGAGCGGACCGCCCCGTGGGCATGGCGGCTCGGCTAGCCCAGGTGTTGGTAGAGGGGTTGTACGCCTCGTTGACGGAGCTCGCCGACGAGGGGTTCCCCCCCACGGCGTACAGGAGGCCATTGATCACGCCGGCGGCGAGACCGGACCGCGCCGTGGGCATGGCAGCGCGGGACACCCAGGTGTTGGTAGAGGGGTTGTACGCCTCGTTGACGGAGCTCGCCGACGAGGGGGTTCCCCCCACGGCGTAGAGGATGGAGTCGACCACGCCGGCGGCAAAGTTGTACCGCGCCGTGGGCATGCTGGTCCGTGAAGCCCAGGTGTTCGTGCTCGGGTCGTAGGACTCGTTGACGGCGGTATGCGCCAGGGTAGTGTCGATCCCCCCCACGGCGTAAATGTAGTTGCCGGCCACCCCGGCAGCGAGGCCGGACCGCGCCGTGGGCATGGCAGCGCGGGACACCCAGGTGTTGGTGGTGGGGTCGTACGCCTCGTTGACGGCAATCCGCCCCGACGTGCTGATTCCCCCCACGGCGTAGAGGATGCCATTGATCACCCCGGCGGCGAGGTTGGACCGCGCCGTGGGCATCGGCGCCCGCGTTACCCAGCCCATGCCGCACTCCTGGTCCGATACACCGCCCCGTCGCGCACCACGTTAGACCTCCAGCAGCGCCTCTTTGATGGCGTTAACAATCCGCTCGTGCGCCCGCGCCGCCGCGATCTGGTCCGCGTGCGCCTGGGCTGCCGCGTCCAACTCCTGCGTGTCCGTCACCCCCGGCACCGGCTGGAAAATGAGCACCCTCCCGTCCTGCTCAATCAGATACGCGCCCATGGCCTCGCCGATCCCGTGGCTGGCCCGCACCTGGTCGGCAGACACCCCGTTGATCGGCTCCTCACCATCCCAGGCCCGGGCGGTCAGCCGCGCCCGCTCCTCGGCGAACACCGCGTCTTGATCCACGGCGGCATAGGCAGCCTGGAGCGCCCCGGCCAGGTTGGCCGCGTGCAGCACCTGGATCACCGCCCACGCCCCCGTGTCCTGGCCGATGGCGCTGATGGCCCGGGCATATGACAGCCGCAGCTCAGCCGGCATCGTCCGCGTCATCGATCTCCCCTCCTAGCTGGTGGCCCACGTGACCGTCACGGTCATCCGCCAGATGGTCCCCGCCACCTTCGTGCCGAGATCCTGGACCTCTCGTCCCAGCATGACGCCGCCGGCCGCCGCGTTGAATACGGCAAACTCCTGCCAGTCGAAATTGGCGTCAGTCTCCGCGAACACCGCCTGAAACTGCGCCTGATTGCCGGTGAGCGTGGGATAACCGGTCGCCATCGGCCTACGGACCGTGCTGGTCCCCTGAAGATCGGTCTGCGACGGGTCGAACGCCGCCGTACCGTTGCCCACGCCGATGTAGGCGTTTGCCGCGTCAAACGGCGTCGGCGCCAGGCCAACCGTGGCCTGCGCCATCCACTCATGATATGCCTGCGTGAACGGCATCTGTTCACCGCTCCTTTCTCGC
>JADGHD010000833.1 GCA_019689615.1 Frankia sp.
GGCACGCCCGGCGTGCGGGCGCGCCGCCGCGTGCCCGGACGGTCCGTGCCGGCCAGGCCGGCAGGCGCGCCAGGTGGCCGCGCGGCCACCCCGGCGGGCCGCCGGCGCGAGTCGGGCAGATCGGGCGACATGCACCACAACGGTGAAGGAGGGGTGCTACTACTCTTCCCGATATGGACGACCAGGCAGGTCAGGTCGCGGCTACCGGACAGCAGCTGACCCCGCAGAACCTAGAGCGGCTGGCCCGCCTCGCGCGGGAACGAGGCGATCTGGACACCCAGCTGACCGCCTTGGACGCGCTGGTGTCCGTCAGCAGGGAACGCGTCGCCTCGGCCACCAGCGGGGCCGCCGATCTCGCTTATCTGGCCGCCGTGCTGATCGAGCACGGCGACGCGCTGCTCGACAACGACCGGCCCGCCGCAGCGCAGGAGAACTACGAGGAGGCGCTGCGGATCAACCGCCACCTCGCCACCGCCGACCGGACCCCGGAGGCCGAGCACCGGCTCGGGGTCAGCCTGGAGCGCGCCGGCGCGGCCAGGGCGGCTCTCGGCGACATCGTCGGCGCCCTCGACATCCAGACCGAGTGCCTCGCGCTCGCCCACCGGCTGCTCGCCGACGGTGGCGCCCCGGCACCGCAGGCCCGCCAGCGGCTGGCCAACACCCTCGAGAAGATCGGTGACCTGCGCCAGCAGCAGGGCGACACCAAGGCGGCGCTCGACGCCTACTCGGAGGCCCTCGACGTGCGCCGCGGCCTGATCAGCGTGTACGGCGAGGTGCCCCCGCTGCTGCGGGACATCTCCCGCGGGCTGCTCGACGTCGGCGACATGCTCCGGCTGCGCGGCGACAACGCCGGCGCGCTCGCCCGCTACACCGAGGCGGTGGCGATCGCGAGGCGCGCGGTCTCGGCCGCCGGCCCCGCCAACACCGACCCGACCGTCCCGCGCGCCCTGTTCCACGCGCTGAGCCTGGTCGGGAACATGTACTACGACCAGGGCGACGTGCCGGGCGCGCTGGCCCACTACGTCGAGTCGCTGAGCCTGGTCCGCTGGCTGCGCTCGGAGTACGGCGAGCACCCGACCGTGCTGCGCGACCTGTCGGTCGGCCTGGACAAGGTCGCCGGGGCCAAGGAGGCGCTCGGCGACCTCGCCGCCGCCAGCGAGGGCTTCGAGGAGGCGCTGATGATCGAGCGCCGCCGTCGCCAGCTCCTCGGTGACCGCCCCGAGGTGATCCGTGACCTCGTCTGGGCGCTCGACCAGGTAGCCAGGGTGCGGGCCGCCCGCGGCGACCTGGCCGGGGCGCAGGCCGCCGGCCGCGAGGCGCTGGCGCTGCGCGACCGCTGACCGCCTGGCCTGGGCCGGTGCGCCGGGCCGCGCCCGCGCTCCCGGACTGGCTTTGCCTTGTTCGGCGGCGGACAGGGCGGGCAGGATGGACAGTGGACCCGGCAACGGACGTGCCGGCGCCGCCGCCGCGCCCCGCGCCAGCCCAGCTGACCCCGGCGCCCGCGCCGACCACCCGGGGAGGAACAGTGCGGATCAGGCTGCGTCGCGAGCAGCCGGTACTCATCACCACGGCTGCCCAGTCGCGGCGCGCCGACATCCAGCACCGTCAGGGCCAGTACCTGTTCTGGATGAGCTTCCGGATCGTCTGCTTCGTGCTCGCCGTCGTCGCGCTGCACGGCTGGCTCCGGCTGGCCGCGGTGCTGGCCGCGCTGGTGATCCCGTGGGCCGCGGTCGTCATCGCCAACGGTGGCCCGAAGCCGCGCCGCGCGACCCCGGTCCGGTTCTCCGGCCAACGCAAGCCAGCCGCCGAGCCACGCGCGCTGCGCAGCGGCCGGCACCCCGTCGTCGACGGTGACGTCACCGCCAGCGGCCCGGCCGAGGGCGCCGACGGTGGGCCGAACGGCACGTGGACCGCGGGCCCGGCCGGCGAGCGGCCACCGGTGGCCGGTCCGCGGGTGCCGGCGCCGGCCGCGCCGCCCCCGCCGCCGAGCGCGGACGTCGGCTTCTTCGGCCCACGACGTGCCGGGCGGGCGCGCCACCAGGGCTGAGCC
>JADGHD010000834.1 GCA_019689615.1 Frankia sp.
CCCGACCACCCACCAGGCGCGGGCCGCTCCCCCGCGGCCACCAGCCTGGCCGCCCCGTCCTGATCCGGCCCCGCCCCGGCTCCCTCCGCCAGCAGCGGGCGCGGGCAGCACCGAGAGGAACCAACGATGACCACGACCGTCGCACCCGCCAGGCCATGGCCCGGCGCGACCTCCGCCGCCCTGATCTGGCGCAGCCTGCGGCGGCTGCCCCGCCAGCCCGACTCGCTGATCACCTCCGTGGCCCTGCCGGTCATGCTGCTGCTGATGTTCGTCTACGTGTTCGGCGGGGCGTACGGCGAGGGTGGCGACCGGCACGCCTACCTGACCTACGTCGTCCCCGGGATCATCGTGCTGGCAGCGACCTGGGGCGCGGCCAGCACGGCGGTCGCCGTCGCCGGCGACAAGGTCAACGGGATCTTCGACCGGCTGCGGTCGATGCCGGTCCGCGGCTCGGCGGCGCTGACCGGGCACGCCGTGGCGAGCCTCGCGGCGAACACCGTCGCCACCGCGCTCGTCATCGGGCTGGCCCTGGCGATCGGCTACCGCCCGCACGCCGGTTTCGGCGGCTGGCTCGGGGCGCTTGGCGTGCTGGCGTGCTACGTGGTGGCGACGACCTGGGTGGCGATCGCCCTCGGACTGCTCGCCGCCAGCGTCGACGCGGCGAACGGGCTGACGTTCCTCGTCCTGTTCCTGCCGTACGTGTCCAGCGGCTTCGCCCCGACGGACACGATGCCCTCGGGCCTTCGGGCGTTCGCCGAGCACCAGCCGCTCACCCCGACGATCGACACGGTCCGCGGCCTGCTCAACGGCACCGGCGCCGACGGGGGCCAGGTGGTTGTCGCCCTGGCGTGGCTGGCGGGGATCACCCTGGTGGCTCGGCTGGCGGCGGCGCTGCTGTTCCGCCGGCGCGCCGGCCGCCCGTGATGACCTGGACCCGGGCCGGCGGCGCCGAACCAGGCCGTGGCCTAGACCTCCATCGACTGGGCGACCACGCCGCGGCGGATGGCGTCCATCGCCTCGCGGGCGCTGGCCCGTACCCGCGAGCCGGGCGCGGCGACCTGCGCGATCTGGTCGAGCAGGTCGAGCAGCTGGCGCATCCAGCGGACGAAGTCGCCGGCGGTCAGGTCGTGGGCCGCCTCCTCGCCGAGGACCCGGTCCAGCGAGCGCCCGGCAGCCCAGCCGTGGGCGGCGTGCACGAACCCGAGCTCCGGCGGGCGCAGGAAGCCCAGGCCGTGCGCGTCCTCGATGGCGGACAGCCGGCCGTAGAGGTGGGCGGTCTCGGCGAGCGCCGCGCGCAGCGCCGGGTCGCCCGGGGGCGCGGGCATCGCGACGTCGTCCCCGCGCGGCTCGAAGACCAGCGACGAGACGGCGGCGGCCAGCGCCGGCGGGCTCAGCGGCTCCCACAGCCCGGCCCGCAGGCACTCGGCGACCAGCAGGTCCTGCTCGGTGTAGATCCGGGCCAGCGTCGCGCCGATCGGGGTGACCGTGTCGCCGTCGAGGTAGCCGAGCTCGGTAAGCACGGCCCGCACCCGGTCGAACGTGCGGGCGACGGTGTTCGTGCGGCTCTCGACCTTGCGGGACAGCGCATCGGTCTCCCGGCGCAGCCGCGCCGCCCGCTCGGCCTTGCGCAGGTGCTCCTCCCGGCGCGGGCAGTCGTGCACCGGGTGGGCGCGCAGCGCGCGGCGCAGCCGGGCCAGCTCGATGTCGTCGGCGGCGGCCGCGCGGGCCCGCTCCCGCTTTCCCGGCTCGGCGCGCAGCTCGGCCGAGCGCAGTGAGGACGCCAGGTCACGGCGGGAGCGGGCGTCGCGGGGGTTGAACGACCGCGGAACCCGGACCCGGCCGAGCGGCTCGACCGCGACCGGGAAGTCGGTCAGCGACAGCCGGCGGACCTGGCGGTCGATGGTGAGCACGACCGGCCGCGGCTCGTCGCGCGAGCGCGGGTCGACCCCGGCGTCGAGCACCACCGCCAGGCCCATCCGCCGGCCGGCCGGCACCCGGACCACGTCGCCGGTGCGCAGCCGGGCCAGCGACTCGGCGGCGGCCGC
>JADGHD010000835.1 GCA_019689615.1 Frankia sp.
GGCAGGCAGATGTCGATCTTGGGTACTCGCTCGTTGAAACGCTGATCAATCCCGAGACCTGCGAGGCGAACGAACGGAGGTGGCGAGATGGATGACCGGACCCGCGCTCGGATCGCCGTGGCTCGGAAGGTTTTCCGTTCCATGCGCGACCCGAAGTTCGCTCAGAAGCTGACGGTTCGGAACGAAGACGGCGAGCGCCCGGTTGTGGTCGTCCTACCGGACGATTCGCTCGGCTATCTCTTCGACCGCGTCGAGAACTACGGCGGTTCGGCCAACGTGGTCGTCGACTTCGGTGCGTCGGTGATGATCATCGCGGTCACGCCTGACCCGCCCGGCGCTGTGGGCCACCTTGGCGGTGGCCTCCACGACGACTCGCCGGTGGAGATGCTCACTCTGCTGCTGCGCAAGTACGGACCACAGCAGTGCTACCGGATTCGGGCAGCCGAGACCCGCCTCGTCAGCGAGCAGGAGCTGATCACGGCCTAGGCGCGGACTGCCGAGGTCGGCCGGATGCCGATCAGGCGCTTAGTGATCCTTCCGTGGGAGCAGCATGACGCGCCCGCACCAGCGGGCCAGCATGTGGGGCAACAAGCCGTGATCACTGCCGTGATCGTCCCCCGTGAGTGCGCCTGGGCCCACCGGGCCGCGATCAAGGCCGAGGTGATCGTCGTTTGCGGCGCACTACGGCTGCCAGCAAGGCCCGCCGGCTACTCGCCGCACCCGCCGGACGAGGGTGATCGCTGTTGGTGGCCTCTGGCAGATCTTCATATGGCTCGCGCCTTGTCGGTGACTTCCTCGCGGTCGGCCAGCGGGGCGCACACCCCGCTGGCGTCAGAATTCCGAGATCAGGCCCTCGATCTCGGCGTCCAGGATGCGGCGGTCGGTGACGTCGACGTAGAGCCACAGGTGGCCGCGGTAGCCGTCGGCGCTGGTCAGCGGGATGTGGCTGCGTTCGAAGACGCGGCCGTCGGCGAACATCACCGTCTCGCGGCGCAGCGTGCGGCGGCGGCGTAGCAGGGTGTCCAGGCGGTCGGCGAAGCCGGTTGGGTCCTCGACCAGGCCGGCCCGCGGGCGAAGCAGCAGCCGGCAGTCGGTGCCGACCAGGTCGACCGGGGCCTCGGCGAGGTCGAACAGGTCGCAGTAGGCCTGGTTGACGCCGACCACCCGGCCCTGGGCGTCGGCGAACAGCACGGCGGCCGACAGTTCGGCGAGCAGGCTGGTCAGCCAGCGCTCCCGGTCGCGGCAGGCCGCCTCCGCGCGGGCGAGCTCCCCGTACAGGCAGCCGCAGGCGGTCGGCGGGACCGAGGCGTGCCGCGCACCGCCAGGCAGCCACCGCTGCCCGCCGCCGCCCGGCTGGCCGTGGCCGGCCGCCCGCCCGATGGTCCGCCCGTGACCGTGGTCGTGGAAGTGGTCGTGGAAGTGGCCGTGGTCGTGGGTGCCCGCGGGCCAGGCCGTCGGGCCGGGCTCCGGCGGGAATCCATCGCGGGAGGTGGGCTGAGCGGTGAGCCAACGGCCGGCGGCTCGCTCGCGGCGGTCCGGATCGTCGTCGTCCCAGTCCGCCTCCTCCCACGCCGAGCGGTCGCTCGGCTCTCCGTCCCAGGCGTCGTGGTGGCGGCTGGTGGGCCAGTAGCGGTCCTCGGGGTCGAGGCCGGTCGGGGCGTCGAGGCCGGGCAGGCCGTCGCCGTCCAGACCGTCCTCGCCCACGGCGCCGTCGCCGCGGCTGTGCAGCGCGACGACCGCGCGCCACTCGCCGCCCAGCGGCGGGCGGGCCGGCGGCGCCGCGGTGCTCGGGACGCTGTCGCCGCCGTCCGGGGCGGTGGGGCGGCGCCGGTTGCCGTCCCAGGTCAGATGGTCCCGGCCGATGCGGCTGACCCGGTCCAGCGGCTCGCCGCGGCCCGTGCCCTCGGCCCAGCGCCAGTCGGTCCAGCCGACGGGCTCCCGCGCTGGCTCGTCGACGTCCGCGGGCTCCCAGCCGGACCGGCTGCCGGGCGGCTCCTGGCCGGTGCGCGGCCGCGGCACGGGCAGGGGGGCGGTCGGCGGTGGCG
>JADGHD010000063.1 GCA_019689615.1 Frankia sp.
GAAGGTGCCATCGGTGCCGACAGCCGAGACCCAACCGGCGCCGCCCGCGCCCCCGGCCCGGCAGGCGGGGCCGGGGGCGGCGGCCCAGGCCCCACCGGTCACCGCGAACTCGCTGGTGGTCGGTGGCAGCGCGATCGTCACCGACGAGCACGGCCGGATCCTGCTGGAGCGCCGCCGGGACAACGGCCGGTGGGGGCTGCCCGGCGGCGGCATGATGATCGGTGAGTGGTTCGCCGACTGCGTGGTGCGCGAGGTCCGGGAGGAGACCGGCTTCGAGGTCCGGATCGACCGGCTGGTCGGCGTCTACTCGAACCCGAGCCACGTCATGGTCTATCCCGACGGCGAGCGGCGCCAGGAGTTCAGCGTGTGCTGCGCCTGCACGATCATCGGCGGCGAGCTGCGGGTCAGCAGCGAGTCGCTCGCGGTCGAGTTCGTCGCCGTCGAGGACCTCGACAAGCTGGAGTTCCACGAGAGCGCCCGGCAGCGCATCGCGGACTACCTCGCCGGCGGGCCGCCGGTCCTGCGGTGACCCCGCATCCCGGCCAGGACCCGCCGGGCAGGCACCCGCACCAGGCTGACGCGTCGGCGCCGGACGCGGCCGGGAGCCAGCCGCCCGCCCCGACGGCGCCGACGTCCACGCCCGACCGACCGGCGGCCGGCTCTGCCGCGGCCGCCGTGCCGCCGTCCGCGTCGCCGGAGGCCGGACCGGCGGCGGCCGGTCGGGGCGCGCCGAGCCGGCGGTCGCGGCGGCGGCTGGTCCGCCGGGCGGTGCTGGTCGCGCTCGGCGCGGTGGTCGTCCTGCTCGTGGCGAGCGTCCGGCTGTTCGTGTTCCCGGACCGGGACGCCCCGCGGCGGGCGGACGCGATCGTCATGTTCGACGGGGTGGGCGGCCGCAAGGCCTACGCGGTCGCGCTCGCCGAGGCCGGCTATGCCCCCGTGCTGGCGATCTCGACCCGGGACGTGCCCTGGTGCCAGCGGACCGTCGTGCCCGGGGTCGAGGTGCGCTGCTTCGTGCCCGACCCGGCGACCACCCAGGGGGAGGCCGAGGCGACCGCGCGGCTGGCCGAGGAGAACGGCTGGGAGACTGTGCTGGTCGTGGTCGGCCGGGCGCAGGCCACCCGGGCCAGGATCCGGCTCGACCGCTGCTTCCACGGCGACCTGGCGATCACCACGGTCGACCCGAAGGCGTCGCAGTGGCCGCGCACGATCGCCTACGAGTGGGGCGCGCTGCTCAAGGCGCTGGTCCTGCAGCGGGAGTGCTGACCCGGCGCGGAAGGGAGTGATCAGTGCCGCGGGCGGCCTTGGCGAGAATGGGATCCGTGGACACCAACGACGAAACGATCAGGGAGCTGCGGCGTCTCGTCGAGGTGATCGATGACACGGTCGTCCAGCTGGAGCGGGTGCGCCGCCGCGCGCAGGAGATCGAGCAGCGCCGGCTCGCCGGCGACCGCTACCGGGTGATCGTCGAGGCGGAGGAGCGCCCGCTCATCGTGGAGAGCCTCAGCGAGGTGCTCGACCGGCTCTCGGTCGCGGCCGGCGCCTTCCGCCGGGCCGAGGCGGTCGCGCTCGCCCGGGAGGGCTGGACCCACGAGCGCATCGGCCAGTTCTTCGGCGTCACCAGGCAGCGGATCGGCTCGCTGATCGGCCGTGAGAACTGGCGGTAGCTTTCTTCTCACGCAGGGCTGAGGAAGACAACACCAACGCACACCCGAAGCAAAACTTCTCGCGCCGGCTGTAGCAGTGTGGCCGGCGTCCGCGTCCGCCGAAAAATGGCCCGTCCCCCGAACCACCGACCCTGCCGTTACGGAAAGGTCCGGGGGCGTCGCCAATTCTCGGCGAGCGTATCCGACCGGTCGCCGGCCGCGAGCCGGCGCCGGTTAGCGGGAATCTCGAACCCGACAAGGCAACAGCTATTGCTTTTCATCTGATCATGGTGCATCCTCGGGTGCGGCATGCGTGGCAGCGAGGTGCCTGAGCCGGCCGCACGCATCCTCCGCGATCCCGCGGCCAGCCCTTTCTGCTGGGCACCGCCAGCCGGTGGCCGGCCGCGCTACCTCCAAGGACAACCATGACCACGGTCTTCACCGACTCCCAGATGCCGGACAGCCTGCGTCGGGAACGGCTGTACGCCGGCGATATCTTCGTCATCTCGCCGAACCCGGCCACCCACGCCCTCATTGACTTCGCTCGGGAGCTCATCGAGGCGGCGTTCGCCCCGTTCGACCCGGTACTCGCCCAGCACGAGATGCCGGTCGAGAAGTTCGTCGAGATCTTCGGGCCGGTCAAGCCGAGGTTCATCCACCACCCGCGGACCAAGGAGCTGCTGCGCGAGGTCGTGCGCTCGCTGGGCGCGGACCTCACCGAGACCTACATCGACGTGCCCCGGCTGCGCGGCGTCACCAGCGGCGGCTACCTGACCGCCGGCGTCGGGTATGCCTTCCCGCCGCACCGCGACATCTGGTGGTCGGCGCCGCTGGCCCAGATCAACTGGTGGCTGCCGATCTACGACATCGAGTCCGAGTCGTCGATGGCCTTCCACCCCACCTACTGGGACCGGGCCATCAGCAACGGGTCGGAGGAGTTCAACTACTACGTCTACAACGCGACCGGCCGGGCGCAGGCTTCGCAGCACATCCAGCAGGACACCCGCAAGCAGCCGGGCCCGCGCGAGCCGGTCGACCCGGAGCCGCAGGTCCGGGTGGTCTGCCCGGTCGGCGGCATCATCGGCTTCTCCGCCGCCCACCTGCACTCCACGGTCCCGAACACGTCCGGGCGGACCCGCTTCAGCATCGACTTCCGCACCGTGAACGCCGCCGACCTGCGCGCCGGCCGGTCCGCGCCGAACGTCGACACCTACTGCGAGGGCACCAGCCTGCGCGACTTCCGCCGCGGCAGCGACGGCGCCCCGATGCCGGACGACCTGGTCGCGATGTACGACAGCGGCGAGATCCCCGAGGGTGCTGTGCTGGTCTTCGACCCCACCCAGGCCGGCCAGATGTGATGAGCGGCTGGCTCAGCCGCCCCGCGCCGGGGGCGGGCGGCGCCCGCGGGGCGGGCAGCCGCGCCACCGCCGGCCGCCGGGCTGGGGCCAGGCGGCCGGCGGTGGCGCTCAGACCGTGGACAGGTAGTCGCTGAACGAGTGGCCGGTGAGCCGCTCGTACGCCTCGACGTAGCGCGCCCTGGTGGACTCGACGATGTCGTCCGGCAGCTCCGGGGCGGGCGGCTGGCGGTCCCAGCCCGTGGTGAGCAGGTAGTCGCGCACGAACTGCTTGTCGAACGACGGCTGGGGGCCGCCTGGCGACCACTCGTCCGCCGGCCAGAACCGGGACGAGTCCGGGGTGAGCACCTCGTCCCCGAGGCGCAGCACGCCGTCCCGGTCGTAGCCGAACTCGAGCTTGGTGTCGGCCAGCAGGATCCCGCGCTCGGCCGCCAGGTCGCTGGCCCGGCCGAAGAGCTGCAGGGTGAGCTTCTCCAGCTCGGCGGCGAGCTCCGCGCCGAGGCGGCCGGCCGCGTCCGCGCGGCTGATGTTCTCGTCGTGCTCGCCGATGGGCGCCTTGGTCGACGGGGTGTAGATCGGGTGCGGCAGCCTGCTGCCGTCGACCAGGCCCTCGGGCAGCTCGTGGCCGCTCACGGCGCCGGTGCGCTGGTAGTCCTTCAGCCCGCTGCCGGTCAGGTAGCCCCGGGCCACGCACTCGATCGGCACCATCTCCAGCCGGCGGCACAGCATCGACCGGCCGCGCAGCTGCTCCCGGTACGGGGCGAGCTCCGCCGGGTACTCGTCCACGTCCGCGGTGATCACGTGGCCGGGGACGATGTCGGCGAGCTGGTCGAACCACCACAGCGACAGGCCGGTGAGCACGGCGCCCTTGTCGGGGATCTCGGTCGGCAGGACCACGTCGAACGCCGAGATCCGGTCGCTGGCGACCAGCAGCACCGCGTCGTCACCGACCGCGAAGAGCTCACGGACCTTGCCGGAGCCGAGGTGGGTCAGCCCGGCGAACTCCTCATGGGTAAGCGGCATGGCCCCGACGCTACCGGCTGGTGGCGGTGCCACCGCCCGCCCAGCCGCGCCGGGCCGGGCAACGGGCCTCGCGCGCCGACGTCGCCGGAAACCGGGCGCTGACCCTGGCTGCCCTGGCGCTGTTCCGCGCGCCCTTTCGGGACTCCCAGTCCGGGATGTGGGTGCTGCGCCGCGCGGTGTGGTGACCGCGGCGGGCGGGGCCGGGCCGGCCGCTCAGCGCAGCGCGGCGAGCCGGTCGAACACCGGGCCGAGCCGCTCGACGTAGCGCTCCGGCCGGCTGACCTCGTCCAGCCGGGCCTCGTCCAGCTCCAGCCCGCGCTCGCTGGCGTGCCTGCGCAGCGTCTCCCGGAACGGCACGCCGGTCTGCCAGGTGTCCATCGCCGCTGCCTGGGTGACGCCGTAGGCGTCCTCCCGGGACAGGCCCGACTCCACCAGCTCCAGCAGCACCGCCGAGGTGTAGACCAGCCCGCCGGTGGCGTCCAGGTTCGCCAGCATCCGGGCCCGGTCCACGACCAGGCCGGTCACCAGCCGGGTGGTCAGGTGCAGCAGGTAGTCGACGGCGGTCGCCGCGTCCGGCAGCGCGACCCGCTCGGTGGACGAGTGGGAGATGTCCCGCTCGTGCCACAGCGGCACGCCCTCCAGCACCGGGACGTACTGGGCGCGCACGATCCGGGCGAGGCCGCAGATCCGCTCTGACATGATCGGGTTCTTCTTGTGCGGCATCGCGGACGAGCCCTTCTGGCCGCGGCCAAAGGGCTCCGACAGCTCCCGGACCTCGGTGCGCTGGCCGTGGCGGACCTCGAGCGCGACCGCCTCGCAGAGGGTGGCGATCCCGGCCAGCGCGGCCACCCAGGCGGCGATCCCGTCCCGCAGCACCACCTGGGTCGCCACCGGCGCCGGGGTCAGCCCCAGCTTCTCGGCGACGTAGCGCTCCACGGACGGGTCGATGTTGGAGTAGGTGCCGACCGCGCCGGAGATCTTGGCGACGGCGACGTCGGCGCGGGCGGCGCGCAGCCGGTCCCGGCAGCGGGCCATCCCGAACGCCAGATCGGCCACCCGGTGGCCGAACACCGTCGGCTCGCCGTGGATGCCGTGGGTCCGGCCGACCCGCAGGGTGTCCCGGTGCGCCAGGCCCAGCTCGCGCAGCGCCGCGACCAGCCGGTCGGCCTTGGCCAGCAGGATGTCGGTGGCCTCGACGAGCTGGCAGGCCAGCGCCGTGTCCAGCAGGTCGGACGAGGTCATCCCGAAGTGCACGTAGGCGGCGGCCGAGCGGGGCTCGGTCCGGTCGGCCCAGGCGGTGAGGAACGCGATCACGTCGTGCTGGGTGACCGCCTCGACCTCGGCGACCGCCTCCGGGGTCGGCGCCGGCGCGGCCCGGACCGGCTCGACCACCTCGGCCGGCACCCGGCCGGCGACCGCGTGCGCCTCCAGGACGAGCACCTCGACCTTGCACCACAGCTCGTACTTGTGCGCCTCGGACCACACCCGGCCCATCTCCGGGAGCGTGTACCGCCCGATCACGCCGACGCTCCCGCGGTGGCTGTGGCAGCGGCGGTGGCCAGCCCCTCGGCAGCGGCCCGCTCGAGGTCCGCCCGGTAGGCGGCGAGTTTGCCGGCCAGCTCGGCGTCGTGCAGCGCCAGGATCTGGATCGCCAGCATCGCCGCGTTGGTGGCGTTGTTGAGCCCGACGGTGGCCACGGCGACGCCCGGGGGCATCTGCGCGATCGCCAGCAGCGAGTCCATCCCGTCCAGCGCCCCGCCCGAGATCGGGACGCCGATCACCGGCAGCGTGGTCAGCGCGGCGACGGTGCCGGGCAGCGCGGCGGCGAGCCCCGCCCCGGCGATGACCACGGCGACCCCACGGGAGCGCAGGCCGTCCGCCCAGTCGGCGAGGGTCCGCGGCGCGCGGTGCGCCGACAGCACCGCCTCCTCGTACTCGACGCCGAACCTCGCCAGCGTCGCGCCGGCCTTCGCCATCGTCGGGGCGTCCGACGCCGACCCGTACACGATCGCCACCTTCGGGCGACCGGTGGGCGGGGGCGGGGAGGTCGTCATGCTCTGGTCACTCCTTCGTGTCAGGCGCGCCGCCGTCAACCGTGCCCCCGGGCCGCCCCTGCCCGGCTCCGGGCACGCCGCCAGCGCCCGTGCCCGTGGCAGCGGAGCCGGCGCGGCGGACGTGGGCGGCGTGGCGCAGCCGCGCCGGGTCGCCGATGTCCGTCCGGTACTGGGCGCCGGCCAGGGAGATCCGGCTGATGGCCTCGTAGGCCGATCCTCGCGCGGATTCCAGGTTCGAGCCGATGGCCGTGACCGACAGCACCCGCCCGCCGGCCGAGACGACCAGCCCGTCCTCGTTGACCTTCGTGCCGGCGTGCAGCACGTCGACGCCGTGCAGCTTCTCCGCGGCGGCGAGGCCGTAGACCGGGTCGCCCACCCGGGGCGTGCCGGGGTAGCCGGCGGCGGCCAGCACCACGGTGACCGCGGCCCCGGAGCGCCAGGTCGGCGCGCGCCGCCCGGACAGCACGTCGGTCAGCGGGGTCGCCAGCAGGGCGAGGATCGCCTGGGTCTCCGGGTCGCCGAACCGGGCGTTGAACTCGACCACCCGCGGCCCCTTGGCGGTGAGCGCCAGCCCGGCGTACAGCAGCCCGGTGAACGGGGTGCCGCGCCGGGCCATCTCGGCCACCGTCGGGCGGATGATCGTGGCGACGACCTCGGCGGCCAGCCCGCGCGACGCCCAGGGCAGCGGCGCGTACGCGCCCATCCCACCGGTGTTCGGGCCGGTGTCGTTGTCGCCGAGGCGCTTGTGGTCCTGGGCCGGCAGCAGCGGGACCACCGTGCCGTCCTCGGTGACCACCGCGAACAGCGAGACCTCCGGGCCGTCGAGGTACTCCTCCAGGACCACCCGGTCGTTCGGGCCGCGCAGGCAGGACCGCACGGCGGCGACGGCGGCGTCGCGGTCCTCGGTGACCGTCACGCCCTTGCCGGCGGCGAGGCCGTCGTACTTCACGACGTAGGGCGGGCCGAACGTGTCCAGGTCGGCCAGTGCCGGCTCGACCTCGGTGTGATCGCGGGACGCGGCGGTGGGCACGCCGGCCGCGGCCATGACCTCCTTCGCGAACGCCTTGCTCCCCTCCAGCCGGGCGGCCGCGGCCGACGGGCCGAAGCAGGGCAGACCGCGGGCGCGCAGCTCGTCGGCGGCGCCAAGGACCAGCGGCACCTCCGGGCCGACCACGGTCAGCTCGGCGCCGACCGCCTCGGCGAGGTCGGCGACCGCGTCCGGGTCGGCGACATCGAGCGGGCGGGGCTCGGCGATGGCGGCGGTCCCGGCGTTCCCGGGGGCGCAGACCAGGGCGCTGACCGCGGGGTCACGGGCGAGCGCGCGGCACAGGGCGTGCTCGCGCCCGCCGGAGCCGACCACGAGGACCTTCATGCCGTCACCGCCTTTCCTCGGGGTCGCGGCGCTGGGCCTGCTGGCTGGGCCGAGGACAGGGAGGACAGGCGCACAGAACTCACCTGGCTGAGGTTAGAGCCCGCACCGCCGGGCATGGCGGCGCGGGCACGGGGCCCGCCCGGTCGGCTACAGACCGACGCCGGCGCGCCACAGCAGCTGCGCCATGCTGTCGACCAGGTGCACCGCGCAGCGGCGGGCGTCGACCTCGGCCATCCCCTCGACGATCGACGGGGCGTCCACCGGCCAGACCCGGACCCGGCGCCCCAGCACGGCCAGCGGTGCCGGGTCGTCGCGGCCCTCGAACGTCCGCCCGCCCGGCTCGACGAACAGGTGCAGCGTGCGGCCGGCCGACGGGAAGCTCTCGCACCGCCAGTGCAGCAACGGCCAGGCCCGCACGTGCTCCCAGCCGAACCGACGGGTCCTGCCGGGCCTGCCGACCCGCCGGGACCCGTTCGCCTGGCCGTCGTTGCCGCCCGCGCCGCCGCCGCGCTCGAGCTGGGCCGGGCCGTCCTCGTCGGCGCCGCCCGCCGCGGCGTCGGCGTCGGCGTCGTCCACCCGGTCCGCGGCGTCGAGCGCGGGGACGGGGGCGAGGTGCGGGGCGTCGTCGACCCGCAGGATGGCCCTCGGGCGGCCGTCGCCGCGGTGCATCACCCGGGCGAGCCGTGGCACGTCCCGCACCACCCGCACCTTCACCGGCGGCTGCAGCCCGCTCTGTGCTGCGATGTCGAGGAACGCGGCGATCTGGGCCTCGACGTGTGCGGCGACCGCCGCCGCCCGCCGACGGCGCTCCGCCTCGACCCGCTGCGCGCTGCGCACCGCGTGGCTGCCGCGCCGCAGCACCGAGATGAGCGCGTCCGGCAGCGCGTCCCCGGTGGGCGAGAAGCCGACCGGCCAGGCGTCGGGGTGCGTGGTCTGCCGGTAGCCGACGCCACCACCGCGCCCGGGGCCGCCGGAGCGCAGCCGCCACAGCGACTCGCGCGACTCGAGGTAGGACAGCCGCGGCGGGAACTCGTCCTCCGCCAGCGCCGGCACCAGGCTGCCGGCATCGTCGTCCCGGCCGCGGCGGAAGCCGCCGCCGTACAGCGCCGGGGTGGTGCTGGGGACGCCGTTGCCCCCTGCTCGGCGGTCAGCGCCGTCCGGTGTGGCCTCGGCGTCCGCTGGTTCGTCGTACGGGTCGGCTGGACGCGGGCGCGGCGGGTCGTCGTAGGAGCGGGACGGGCCGGTTACCACCGATCCACCTCCCGGAGACAGCGCAAGGTGACCCGACGAGCGTTATCTGTAACTCCCGGTGACGCAAGCCGGGCCAGACCCGCGACGCTGAGGCGGGTTGCGGTGGCTCGCCGTGCTTCGCCGTATTCGCTGGGCAGAATACCGACGCACGTTAACGGCCGATGACGCCCCTCGATCTTTCACTCGCCCTGGCGGCGGCGTTGGGCTGGGTATGGCCGCAGGCGGCGCCGACGGCGGCCGGGAGCGCGAGCCGGTGAGCCGCGGTGGCCGGGCCCGGCGCACCGGTGGGCAACGGTGTGCCCGGCGCGCCCACGCGTCGCTGGGATGGTGGGCGGCGCGCCAACGGCCGAGGCCACGTCGCCGCGGCCAGGCGGAGGACCGCGGCAGCGGCGGACGGCCACCGGGCGCGGCGGGCGTCCCGGTTGCGGACGGCGGCTAGATCAGGTCGCGCAGGACGAGGGTCTGGTCGCGGCCGGGGCCGACGCCGATCGCGGAGATCGGCGCGCCGGACATCTCCTCCAGCGCGCGCACGTAGTCGCGGGCCGCGGGCGGCAGGCCCTCGAAGGAGGTCACCTTCGAGATGTCCTCCTCCCAGCCGGGCAGCTCCTCGTAGACCGGGACGGCGTGGTGGAACTCGGTCTGGGTCATCGGCATCTCGGTCACCCGGGTGCCGTCGATCTCGTACGCCACGCATACCGGGATGGTCCTGAAGCCGGAGAGCACGTCCAGCTTGGTGAGGAAGAGGTCGGTCAGCCCGTTCACCCGCACCGCGTACCGGGCGATCACCGCGTCGAACCACCCGGTACGCCGGGCCCGGCCGGTGGTCACGCCGAACTCGCCGCCCACCCGGCGCAGCTCGTCTCCCACCTCGTTGTCCAGCTCGGTCGGGAACGGGCCGGCGCCGACCCGGGTGGTGTAGGCCTTGATGATCCCGATGACCCGGGTGATCCGGGTGGGGCCGATCCCCGCGCCGGTCGCGGCGCCGCCGGCGGTCGGGTTCGACGAGGTGACGAACGGGTACGAGCCGTGGTCGACGTCGAGCAGCGTGCCCTGCGAGCCCTCCAGCAGCACGACCTTGCCCTCGCGCAGGGCCTTGTCGAGCACCAGGCTGGTGTCGGCGATGTGCGGGCCCAGCTTCTCGGCGTAGCCGAGGTACTCCTCGACGACCGCGTCGACCTCGATCTTGCGGCGGTTGTAGACCTTGGCCAGCACCTGGTTCTTCTCGCGCAGCGCGAGTTCCAGCTTCTGCCGCAGGATGCCCGGGTCGAGCAGGTCCTGGACGCGGATCCCGGTGCGCGCGACCTTGTCGCCGTAGGCCGGGCCGATGCCGCGGCCCGTGGTGCCGATCCGCGCCTTGCCCAGGTAGCGCTCGGTGACCCGGTCCAGCGCCCGGTGGTGCGGCATGATCAGGTGCGCGTTCGCGCTGACCAGCAGCCGGCCGGTGGCCACGCCCCTGGCCTCGAGGCCGGCCATCTCGCTGAGCAGCACGCCGGGGTCGATGACGACGCCGTTGCCGATCACCGGGACGCAGTCGGGACGCAGCACGCCACTGGGGATGAGGTGCAGGGCGTACGTCTCGTCCCCGATCACGACCGTGTGGCCAGCGTTGTTGCCGCCCTGGTAGCGGACGACGTAGTCGACGGCGCCGCCCAGCAGGTCGGTCGCCTTTCCCTTACCCTCGTCGCCCCACTGGGCTCCGATCAGGACGAGTGCCGGCACGACGCAACACTGTACTCAACCAGGCAAGTCACAACCGGCTGGTCGGCCGGAGCGCGGTCGGCAGCGCGCGGGGGCGTGGGAAGCGGGCCCCGGCATGGGCCGCGGGCCCCGGCGTGGGCCGCGGGCGCCGGGGCGGGCGCGCGGGAACGTCAGGGCATCAGATGCGCTGGCGCGGCCGGGTCGCTGTCGGACAGGAACGTCCGGATCCGCTCGACCTCGGCGGTCTCGCCGATGGCCGCGGCCGCCCGGCCGAGCGCGGACAGCGCGCGCAGGAATCCCTGGTTCGGCTCGTGCGACCAGGGAATCGGCCCATGCCCGCGCCAACCGGCGCGGCGCAGGGCGTCCAGGCCGCGGTGGTAGCCGGTGCGGGCGTAGGCGTAGGCCTCGACGGAGCGCCCGGCATCGAGGGCCTGCTCGGCGAGCGTGGCCCAAGCCGCGCTGGAGGCGGGGAAACGGCCGGCGACGTCGGCGGCGGGCTCACCGGCTGCGAGCGCCGGAGCGGCCGGGTCCGCTGGCAACAGCGTCGGCGGCGGACCGGCGAGCAGGTCAGGGCGGCCAGAGGAAGTGCTCATGCCGTCACCGTAATCCGGCGCGGCGGCGTCAGCTCTCGACGGTGGCGTTCCAGAGGTTCTCGCCGACCACGCCGGGCTGTCCGTCACTGATCTTCGTCAGGTAGGAGTACAGCGCGGCGATGCCCTGGGACTGCGGGCCGAACTTGCCGTCGACGGTGAGCACGAACCGGTGCTCGCGCATCCGGTCCTGCCAGACGAACGCGTCGGCGCGCACGGTGTTGGCCGCCTCGATCGACAGCGGGCTGCTCAGGCCGGTGTTCTGGATCTCCTGACGGGCCCGCTCCAGCGTCATGGGCGGCTGGATGGCGCGCTCCACGGAGCCGCCGCTGGACGACGACACGCCGATCGGCCCGGTGTTGATCAGACCAAGCTTGCGGGCACAGGCCGGCCAGGGGGACCAGCCGCGCGAGTTGTACAGCTTGTAGGCCGCCTCGTCCTGGACGGCGGGCGGCGCCTCGTGTGGCAGGCCGGAGTAGCCGAGGCCCTGCCAGGTGCGCCGGTCGAACTGGTAGGCGCCGTAGTAGCCGTTGCCGGTGTTGATGGAGTAGTTGCCGCCCGACTCGCACTGGCGGAGCTTGGCGAAGTCGTCCGGGGTGGCTGCCTGGGCAGGTATCGCGCCCCCGACGGCCAGGCCGCCACCGACCAGCGCGGTCACCGCGCCGGTGGCGCGCAGCACTCGGCCGGTGTTGGACGGGGGCTGTGGCGCCCGATGCCTGCCACCGCGCCTGGCTGGCCCGGAACCACCGTTCTGCTCGGACGGCATGTCGTCCTCCCCTGCGCCTGCGGGGTGAGCTGTCGGGTTCGGGCCGGGATCGCCCGGCCGGCGCCGTCTGACCGCACAGCTGCCGGCTTCACCCCAAGGAGCCGCACCGCGGGCCGACCGGAACCCCGCCCCGATGGGGCGCGTGCCGCTGACCGCGGCACCGGGCCCGGGACAACCCGGGAGCTGACATCCGGACGAACAGGACGCTGACCCAAACGGCCGGCGAACGGTTCGCCCACGGTTCCCCCGCTCCTGCCCTAGCGGATCGACGTGCCATGGCCGCGCGGGTGGGGGCAGGACTCGGCGTCCGCCCGCGCGGCTCACCCGGCGGGCGAGCAGTACCAGAGTGTAGCGACCCCTCTCTGACGGTCGCAATCCGGGTCTGACTGTGACGGAAACGTCAATGAGGACAGACGTGGGCCGGTGGGCGGCTGGCCCCGGGGCAGCCGGGGTCAGGGGTGCCAGGCCAGCCGCCCGGCGCCGGTCGCGGTGGGTGGGGGCGGCGCGCCCGCGGCCCCGCGCCGGTCCGCGTTCGCGCTGGTGGGCTGGGCGCGCGCGGACCAGGGGTGCCGCAACCGCCGGTCGGTAACGGTGGCGGCGCTGGGCGCGGGGAGGTGCCTAGGCGAAGGTCGCGGCCCAGGTCTGCGGGCCGACGATGCCGTCAACGAGCAGGCCCTTGGCCGCCTGCAGCGCGCGCGCAGCCGCGGCCGACTGCGGGCCGTACTGGCCGTCGACCACCAGGGCGTAGCCGAGCCGGTTCATCTGCTCCTGCCAGGCACGCACGTCCGCGCGCACCTGGTTGACGATCGCTGTGGTGAATGGCAGCGCCGGGGCGGGCACGGTCGTCGCCGCCCCCCGCGGCGCGGCGCGGCCGCCCCGGGCGCCGGCGCGGGGCGCCGGCCCGCCCCGCGGCGAGCAGGAGCCGGGGAGCAGCTGGTCGGGGCCCATGCCGCGGCCGCAGACCGGCCACTGCCCGAACCCGGAACGCTGGGCGAGCCGCAGCGCGGCCTCGTCCTGAACCTCGGGTGGCGCCTGGTGTGGCATTCCGCTGTAGCCAAGGCTGCGCCAGGTCGCCAACGAGAACTGGTAGGCGCCGTAGTAACCGTTGCCGGTGTTGATGGCGTAGTTGCCGCCTGATTCACACTGGCGCAGCTCTTCCCAGGTGGTTGCCGCGTCCGCCGGTGCGGCGGCGGCGACGAATGCTCCGGCCACCGCGGCGAGGACGGGAATTGCCGTGAACGCGTGCCGCCGACGGCGATGGCGGCCGGTGGTGCGGGTGGTGCGGGTGGTGCTGGAGTGCTTGGCAAAGGCCGCGGAAGTGGCCGCGTCGCCTGGGTTCCGGTCGCCGGCGAGCCCCTTCTCACGCAGGGGATGTCGGCCCGGTACGGAAGTGTCGGACATGTATGACTGCCCTTTCCCCACGCCTGCGAGGTGAGCTGTCGGGTTCGGGCTGGGAGAGCGATTGCCCGGCCGAATAGGACGTCTGCTGCGACGAATGGGAGCGCGAGGTCCTCGCGTGAACGTCACGTGACGTCGGTCGGCTTCACCCCTAGAACGCACTGGGCCCAGGCGTGGGCGCGGTCATTGCACTTCGTCGCGCCCCGCCCGGCCGCCACCAGGATCACTGGGTTCGGCGTCCGGATTCGGTTCCCCCGTTCCTGCCCCTGGTTCTCCTCCGGCCGGGCGGGGGCGGGATTCGGCGTGCGCCCGGTGGGTGCCTGTCCTGTCGCCAGGCACGGCGAAGACCATAACCACACCGTTCGGCGCGTCGACAAGCACCGAATAGGTCACGTGAAAAAGAGCACACTGCGTGTCGGTGCTTGCTGCGAAGCGAATTCGCTGCTATCGCGTGCGCACGCGCGCTCATCTCTATCGGGCGTCGGCGACGGCGGCAAGGGCGGGTGGCGGCCGGCCGCTGCCAATGTGGGAGAGGCGCGCCGAATCTGGGTGTCGACAGGCCAGATCGGCACGGACGCGTGCCACACGCTAGTCCGGTGTGGGCTTCCTGTCGCCCGCGAAAAAGAAACCTACTATTCTTTCGGCCCCGCTGGCCCGACGAGTGGCGTTCGCGCCGGAAGTGAGCTTGCAGACAGATTCCCCGATCCGGCCCGATGGTCACCCGAGGTGGCGAGAATGACCAACATGGGCACGTGTGTAACCGCACGACCTGCGGCGGCACGGCCTGCGGCGGCACGGCCTGCGGCGGCACGATGCGCGCCTGACCACGGGTGGCCAAGCGGGGTGCGGCGCCGCGGCGGGTGCGGCCACACGGATGCGGCCACACGGGGTGCGGTCGCCCGGTG
>JADGHD010000836.1 GCA_019689615.1 Frankia sp.
GCGGACGAGGAGACCGAGCTGCATGTCCGGTTCGACGAGGTCCGCGACGACGCCGGCGCGGTGCGGACCAGGGTGACCGTCGAGCACTTCGGGTGGGACGGCTTCCCGCCGGAGCACGTCGCCCGGCACGGCTTCCCGCTCCCGCCCTTCCAGCTCCGCTTCGCCGAGTGGTGGCGCGACCTGCTGGGCAGGCTCGCCGACGCCTGCGCTCGGGCGCCCGGCGGCTGACGGCGACCACCACGGCCGGCGGCTGACGGCGATTACCGCGGCCGGCGGCCCAGGCCAGCGGCGGCCACGCGGGCCCGACGCCCTACCCGGGACCGGCCGGGGCGGGCGTCAGCGGGTCGCTGGCTGGCAGGTGGGGCACCAGAAGAGGTTCCGGCCGGCGAGCGTGCTGGTGCGGACCTCGGTCCGACAGAGCAGGCACGGCTGCCCGGCGCGGCGGTAGACGTAGACCTCGCCGCCGTGCTCGTCGACCCGCGGCGGGCGGCCCATCGCCTCCGGGGTGTGCTCCGGGCGCACGGTGTCGATCCGGCCGGTGCGCACCCCGTCGGCCATCAGCAGCACGAGGTCGGCCCAGATCCCCGCCCACTGCGCCCTGGTCAGGTCGCGGCCGGGCAGCATCGGGTCGATCCCGGCCCGGAACAGCACCTCCGCCCGGTAGATGTTGCCCGGCCCGGCGACGACGGCCTGGTCCAGCAGCAACTGGGCGATCGGCGCGCGGCTGCGGGAGAGGCGGCGCCAGGCCAGCTCCGGGTCCGCGTCCGCGCGCAGCGGGTCGGGGCCAAGCCGATCCAGCAGCGCCTTCACCTCGCCCGGCCCGAGCAGCTCACAGGCGTTCGGGCCGCGCAGGTCCGCGTAGCCGGTGTCGGCCACCAGCCGCAGCCGGACCGCCCCGGTCGGCGCGGGCGCCGGCGGCCGGCCCAGCTCGTACTTCCCGTAGATCCCGAGGTGGACGTGCAGCACCTGGTCGTCGTCGAACCGCAGCAGCAGGTGCTTGCCGTAGGCCTCGGCCTCCTCGAGGACCCGTCCGTCCAGCCGGCCGGCCCCGTCGGCAAAGCGTCCCTGCGGGCTGCTCGCCCGGACCACGCGCCCGCGGAACATCCGCTCATGGGCGGCGGCGAGCCGGTGCGTGGTGTGACCTTCGGGCATAGCCGGCCGAGCATATCGATCCCGGCACCGCCGCGGGCGACACCTACCCGAACCGGCCAGCCGGGCCCGGCTGGCCCGCGGCAGCCGGCGGCTGACAACCGGGGCGCGAGCCCCCGCGAAGTTGTGTTCATTGAACGTCACACCCAGGATCCGGAGCGTGACCGAAGGTGCCGGCGGACGAGCGGACGCCGTCGTCGGCGGGGGCGCCGCCGGATGACGTCGCCGCGGGCCACCGGACCGTCGGCCGGCCGGGATGGCGCTGGCCGGCCGGTGGGGCTGCGGCTGCCGGGCATCGTGCTGGGGGTCGGGCTCGGCGGGTTCGTGGACGGCATCCTGCTGCACCAGGTGCTGCAGTGGCACCACATGCTCAGCAATACCGGCGACGACCGGCTCGGACTGAAGTCCTACCCTCCGGACACGTTGTCCGGCCTGGAGATGAACACCCTCTGGGACGGGATCTTCCATGCCGTGTGCTGGGTCGCCGTAATCGTCGGCCTGACACTGCTGTACGCCCGGCTGAACGACCCCGACGTGCACGCTTCCGGCCGCCGCCGGATCTGGGCGTCCCGGGTGCTGTGGGGCTGGATGCTGGTGGGCTGGGGCCTGTTCAACCTGGCCGAGGGCATCCTCGACCATCAGATCCTCGCCATCCACCACGTCCGACCCGGCTCCGGCGAGATCTGGTGGGATCTCGGTTTCCTGCTGCTGGGCCTCGCGCTGGTGGCCGTCGGCTGGGCGCTGGCCCACTCCGGCCCGGCCAGGGACAAGCCCACCGCGGCCACCGCCGGCACCGGCCAGGGCAGGGGCCGGACGGGACGCCGATGACCGCCCACCACCAGCCCAGCGGCGGCGGCCCGGCCCAGCCCCTGCCCGGACCGCGGCCACCCGGC
>JADGHD010000837.1 GCA_019689615.1 Frankia sp.
GACGAGGTGATGAACTGCTGAAGCCGCTGCTGATCAACCCCGAGACGCCCAGCCATCGGCTGCATCGACTTACGCGCCCCGTCCATCAGCAGCCCACGCCGTCGGACTCCTCCAGGACGCCGCTGATGTCGCGGGCGCCGGCCGCGTCGAGCAACCTGCGGATGGTCTTGGGTGCGACACCGTACTGCCGGGCGAGCGCCTTGATTGCGGCGCCCTTGGCGTACGCGTCGACGATGTCGGCCGCCTGATCCTCATCCAGCGCGGCCGGGCGCCCCAGCGTCTTGCCCGCGGCCTCGGCGGCGGCGACGCCTTCCTTCGTGTTCTCGCTGATCATGTCGCGCTGGAACTCCAGGACCCCGGCGAGCATGGTGACGAACAGCTTGGTCTGCGGGTCGTCGGCCGCGAGATCGAAGCCGGACCAGGCGCCGGTCGCGATGCGCAGGTGCAGACCGCGCCGCTGGAGGACTTCCCGGATCTGGATGACGTCCTTGGTCGAGCGGAACAGCCGCGCGGCGTCCGCGATGCGGATGGTGTCGCCGACCGCCGCTTCGTCGAGCAGTTGCCGAAACCCGGACCGGTTGACCGCGTAGACGCGGGACGACGTCGCCGGGTCCTCATACTTCGGAGCGCCGGACTTGAGTAGATCACCCAGAGCGTGAAGTTGACGGCATTCGTCTGCTTGTCGGTGGAGTGCCGCAGATACAGGCGATCCGTCATGCTTCGTCCCTTCTTTGTCGTTCCGACGGGCGCCGGATCACGACCGTAAGGGGGCGAAATGGGGAGGCGCAATCAGAGAGTGAACTCGATTGGATCGACGCTCCGGTTTGCCCCGATATGCCCGTATCCGCTCATTGGATCGACCCGTGGGGGCGTAATCGACCGATTCCGCCCCCACTCGCCATTCGACCGACGGCGGAACGGGGCCGGGTTGACCGTCACAACTGGTCACCGCGACTACCCAGCGCTACTCGCCACCTGGCCGTAGCTATACGAGAACAGGGCCGCTTCGGGGCGCACGGGCGCCTGGGCGGTGCGGCGGTCAGCCGGCGGTCGGGCCGGGGACAGGGCGTGACGGCCGGGTGGAGTCCGGCGCCGCGTGCGGGCCCGGCTGCCGCGGCGCGGCCCCGCCGGCCGACGTCACCGCATCCCGGCCGGTGGGGCGCGGCGGGGTGACGATCGTGGTCATCCACTGCGCGAGCAGCCGCGACGGCCAGCGGCCGAGCAGGTCGACGAGCTCGGCGAACGCCGGGTCGCCGCGCCGCGGGCGGTCGGCGAGCGCCGCCGCGGCCCGCGCCGCCGCCGCCCACAGCGGCTGGCTGGGGACGCCGCGGCCGGGCGCGCCGGCGGACTGGGCGGCCGCGGCCAGCTCGGCGGGGTCACCGAGCGAGGCCAGGACGACGGCGGCGGTCAGCGTCACCCACTCCTGGTCGAGCTCCGGCCAGCCGGGGTGGGGGCCGCCGTCGTCCGGGCGGTGGCGGCGCAGCCGGCGCAGCGCGTCACGGGCCAGCTCGGCGTCGGCGAGCGCCCCGGCGGCGCTGGCCTCGAACAGCGCGGCCCACCCGGTCAGGTGCGGGTGCCCGCACGCCGCCATCCGCCGCGCGCTGGCCAGCGCCGCCGCGGGCCCGCCGGCCGCCAGCGCGATCGTGGCGTCCAGGCCGGCGATGGTGCCGGTCAGCAGCGGGTCGTCGAGCTGCTGGGCGTGCTGCTCGGCGAGCGTGGCGAACCGGCGGGCCGAGGGGTCGTCACCGACGTCGACGGCCAGCAGCCCCAGGTAGTACGACAGGTAGCCGGCGGTGCGCAGCAGCGCGATGTGCACCGGCGGCGACAGCCGGCGGTCGAGCAGCTGCTGGGCGCGCCGCCAGTCGGCGAGCACCGAGGTGGTCAGCCGCCGCGGCGGGCCGGCGAACAGCCGGGGCGGGATCCGCAGCGTGCGCTCGGCGAGCTCGCTGACCATGCCCGGGTCCGGGTCGGCGGCCGCGATCTGGCTGGACAGCGTCGCCGCCATCCGGGCGGCGGCGGACAGGCCGGGGTGGGCGGGCGA
>JADGHD010000064.1 GCA_019689615.1 Frankia sp.
CCGCCGGGGGCGGCGGCGCGCCGCCCCGCGCCCCCCCCCCCGCGCCCCCCCCCCACCGCCGCGGTCGCGGCCGTCGTGATGCCGACCGCGTTGCCGGCGATCAGCGCCACCGCGACCCCGAGCGTGACTGGCGAGCTCGCCGCCTCCCGCAGCGTGTCACCGCTGAGGTCGACCCCGGCGTTGGCCAGCCCGAAGACCGGCACGACGACGAAGGCGCTGGCCGGGTGCAGCACGTGCTGGAGCCGCTCGTTCGGCGGGACCGCCGCCCGGGCCGCCGCCACGGCCAGCGCGGCTCGCCCGGCCGACGAGTCCTCCTGCAGTGCCCGGACGAACAGCGGCACGGTGTCGAGCTGCTCCCGGCTCGGTGGCCGGGCCGGCAGCAGCAGGCCGACCAGCACCCCGGCCAGCGTCCCGTGCACGCCCGATGAGTAGATCGCGAGCCACAGCAGCAGGGCGACGACCACGTACGGGGTCAGCTGCCACACGCCCATCCAGCGCATGCCCAGCAGCACCAGCACGCAGAGCGCGGCCAGCGCGAGCGCCACGACGTCGACGTGGTCGGTGTAGAACACGGCGACCACCGTGATCGCCCCGATGTCGTCGACGATCGCGAGCGTCAACATGAACAGCCGGATCCGGTCCGGGCAGCGCGGCCCGAACAGGGCGAGGACGCCCAGCACGAACGCGGTGTCGGTGGACATCGCGATGCCCCAGCCGTTCGCGGTCGGCCCGGACGGGTTGAACAGCAGGTAGACCAGCGCCGGCAGGATCAGCCCGCCGAGCGCGCCCAGCGCCGGCACCGCCACCGTGCGTCGGTCGCGCAGCTCACCGGTGGTCGCCTCGCGGCTGATCTCGAGGCCCACGGCGGCGAAGAAGACCGCCATCGCGCCGTCGTTGACCCAGTGGTGCAGCGACATGTCCAGCGACCAGTCGCCGAGGCCCACGGCGGCGTGGGTCTCCCACAGCGTGTGGTAGCTGTCGGACCAGGGGGAGTTCGCCCAGATCAGGGCGATGGCGCTGGCCACGACCAGCAGCAGCGCGCTGCCGGCCTCGGTTGCCAGGAACTCGCGTACCGCCGGCGCGGGGGCCGGCAGGCTCACCCGCAGCGGAGGGCCCGGACGCGGCGGTGCGGTCATCGTCCGTACCCCGTTCGCCACGCCGCCCGGGGCAGCGCGCGCCGGCGCGGCGTCGCCGCCAGACCCGACCGGTCGGGCCGTTGGGCCCTGGTGGCCGGGTCCTCCGTGCTGGCTCGGGCGGTTCCGGGCGAGGAGGGACAGTCAATCGGCGAAAGCACGTGTTCGCGTGTGTGGCTCGTGGACCAAGCGGGATTCCCGGTCGAAGGCAGCCGGGCACGCCGCCAGTCGCAGTCGCCTACGGCTGGCGCGACACCGGCGGGTGGCGCAGGCCGTAGCCCGGGTGGGATTCGAACCCACACTGTCGGTGGTTTGAGCACCGTCTCTCTGCCGTTGGAGTACCGGGCCGGGAAGGGAACGGATGGGGCGCTCGGGAGTGGCTCCCTCTGACGACTCTAGCCGGGTAGGGTGCGATTCGACCGCTCGCCCCGCCCGACGACCCTGGCGCGGCGCCACGGGGGTCGCCGCCGGCTGACTCTCGGGCGCGGGGGAGCGATCGTCAGGCGGGCCACGTCGCCGTATTGTCTGAAGCGATGCCAGGGGCAATGCCGCCACCGGCAATGCCGCCGCCACCCGTGGGCGACGGTTTCCACGGACCGACTCATACTGACCTCGACTCCGGGAGTCCGACTCGATGAGCCAGCCATCCTCGACGCCGCGCCGGGTGCTGATCGCCGAGGACGAGGCGCTGATCCGTCTCGACCTGCGCGAGATGCTCCAGGAGGAGGGCTACGAGGTCGTCGGTGAGGCCGGCGACGGCGAGATGGCGGTGACTCTGGCCACCAAGCTGCGGCCGGATCTCGTCATCCTGGACGTGAAGATGCCGAAGATGGACGGCATCGAGGCGGGCGCGAAGATCGCCAAGGAGCGGATCGCGCCGGTGGTCATCCTCACCGCGTTCAGCCAGCGCGAGCTGGTCGAGCGGGCGCGCGAGGCCGGGGCGATGGCCTACGTGGTCAAGCCGTTCCAGAAGAAGGACCTGCTGCCCACGATCGAGATGGCGATGAGCCGGTTCACGGAGATCGTCAGCCTCGAGGCCGAGGTGGAGGACCTGCAGGGCCGGCTGGAAGCCCGCAAGATCATCGAGCGGGCCAAGGGCGTGCTGCAGACCGAGCACAAGATGACCGAGCCCGACGCCTTCCGCTGGATCCAGCGGACCTCGATGAACCAGCGCCGCACCATGCGGGCGGTGGCCGAGGCGGTGCTGTCCGGGGAGGCACTGCCCAACCAGTGACCGACCAGCCGCCGTCGGACGGGGCGGCCAGGACGCGGACCGCGCGTCACCCGCAGGCCGATGGCGGCGGGCCGGCGGTGGTCGAACGGGCGATCGAGGCGGTGGGCCTGGAGTCCGCCGCCGACCGCCCGGCCCGTGGACCAGACGACACGCTGGTCCCCGGCTGGGAGATCGCCGTCACCTGGCTGCGGGCCGCGCTGTGCCACACCAGGCGCTGGCTGCGGGCCGCCGCGGGCTGGGCCGGGCGGCGGCGCCAGACCAGGGGCGGGCGGGCGCTGCTCGCCGGGCTGCTCGTGCTCGCCCTCGCGGTCCCGGCCGGGCTGGTCATCGGGCTGGTGGCGGCGTTCCGGGACGACGGCGACGACTCGGCAGGGCTCGGGCTCACCGGGCCGCGGGTGCTGCGGCTCGGCGTGATGGCCCCGCTGTCCGGGCCGCGCGGCGACGTCGGCGTGGCCGTGCGCAACGCGGTCGCCCTCGCCGTCGAGGAGGCCAAGGATGCCGAGGCCATCCCCGGGTGGACCATCGAGCTGGTCGAGAAGGACGACCTCGCCCGCCCGGACGGTGGTGCGGCCGCGGCCGAGGCGTTCGCCGACGACCCGGCGATGATTGGCGTTGTCGGGCCGCTGAGCTCGACGGTCGCCCGGGTGGCGCTGCCGGTGCTGGACGAGGCCGGGATCTCGGTGATCTCGCCGGCCAACAGCGAACCGCAGCTGACCGGGCAGGACACGGCCAACGGCGACGACGAGGGCCGGGAGCGCCCGTTCAGCCGGTACTTCCGGCTCTCCGGCAGCGACATGCTGCAGGCGCGGGTCGGCGCCGACTACGCGGTGGACACCATGGGCCGGTCCAGGATCCTCGTGATCGACGGCGGGCCACGGTACGGGCCGACGCTGGCCGACCGGTTCGCCTCGTTCGCCCGCGACGCCGGCGCGGACATCCTCGCCTCCTTCGAGGTGCGCGGCGACGTGGCCGACAAGGCCGAGGTCGACGAGGTCGCCGAGGCGATCCGCACGCTCGCCCCCGACCTCGTCTACACGACCACCGGGCCCGAGTTCGCCGGAGCGCTGCGCCGGCAGATGGCCGAGGACCAGATGGCCTCTGTCCCGCTGCTCGGCACGGACGCGCTGCTGCGCCCCCAGTACCTCGACGCCGCGGGCGAGGCCGCCGAGGGCGACCTGGTCACCGACCTGGCGGTGCCGGTGTCGCGGCTGCCGGCGGCCGGCGCGTTCGCCGCGGCGTACGCCGAGCGCTGGGGCCCGCTGGGCGGCGGCCAGGACGAGGAGCAGGACGAGGACGACGAGCCGGACTCGGGCGGCGAGGACGCGAACATCGAGGCACAGGCGTCCGGCGCGGCCGCCGACTGGGGCGGCGGCACGGTGGCCAGCGCCGAGGGCCGCTCCGTCGAGCCGCGCACCACGGACGACGGTGGCGAAGCGGACGGCGACACCGCGGGCACCGACGGCACCGACGGCGGCGAGGGCGCCGAGCAGGAGCCGCCGCCGCTGAACGACCGGGCGGCGGACATGATCCCGGCGGTGGCCGCATACGCCTACGACGCGGCCAGGGCCCTGCTGCGGGCCGCCGCGTCGGTCCTGCCCGCGCGGCAGGCGGTGGACGACGGGGCCCGCGCCGCGATCGCCGCGGAGGTCGGCCGGGACAGCTTCCCCGGGGTGACCGGCATGGTCGCCTTCGACGAGTTCGGCGACCTGATCCACCCGCCAGCGGTGATCTACACGGTGCTGGGTGGGCGGTTCGTCCCGCTGCTCGTGACCAGCGGTAGCTGACCGGCGGGGGCGCCGCCGCTGCCCGGGGCTGGCCGTGCCGCGCCGCGGCCCGAGGCCCCTGATGGCGCCGTACCGAGACTACGAATTGTTGCGACACGATTACGTTGGGCTTTGATCTGGCTGGGAAAGCGGCTAGGTTCGCGCCCGTCCGGCGATCGTCGGGCCCGCGCGGACGCGGCGGACGCGGCAGGCGCCCGCCGCTGCCGCCACCGACCGCCGGTCCGGCGCGGTACGGGCACGCGGAAGGGTCGGATCATGCGAGGTCTGCGGCGACGGCACCGGGCAGCGGCCCGGATCCCTGACGGGCCGGCGCGGCCGGGCCCATCGGCGCGCCGGCAGGCCCGCCGGGCCGCGCTGGGCGGTGCCGCGGCGGTCATGGTCGCGGCCGCCGCGCTGGCCGGCTGCGGCGGGGACGACAGCCCCGCCCGGGGCAGCGGCAAGACGGAGTACGCGATCGGCTTCCAGGGGCCGCTGTCGGGCGAGAACCAGCAGCTTGGCATCAACGCCTACAACGGCATGCTGACCGCCGTCGACGAGGCGAACCGGCGGGCCGACCTGCCGTTCACGCTGCGGATCGTGGCCTCCGACGACCAGGGCATGGCCGAGCAGGGGCCGACCGCCGCGCAGAAGCTGATCGACAACAACGAGGTCGTCGCGGTCATCGGGCCGATCTTCTCCGGCGCGGCCAAGTCCAGCCAGCCGCTGTTCAGCGACGCCGGGCTGCTGTCGGTGAGCCCGTCGGCGACCAGCCCCGAGCTCACCGATCTCGGGTTCACCAGCTTCTACCGGGTGATCGCGCCGGACACCGTCCAGGGCGCCGCCGCCGCGGAGTACCTCGCCAAGGCGATCAAGGCGCGGAAGGTGTACTCGCTGGACGACCGCAGCGAGTACGGGATCGGCCTGTCGACCGCGCTGGAGCAGGCGCTGCGCGAGCAGGGTGTCGAGGTCGTGCACGACGGGGTGAACCCGACGAAGGACTACACCTCGCAGGCGACGAAGATCATCGCGGCGAACCCGGACGCCGTCTACTACTCCGGCTACTACTCCGAGTTCGCGCTGCTGGTGAAGGCCCTGCGGGGCAAGGGCTACCAGGGCCGGATCCTCTCCGGCGACGGCGCCAACGACGACCAGCTCGTCCGCCAGGCCGGCCGGGAGGTGATCGAGGGCGTCCTGCTCACCTGCGCCTGCGGCGACCCGAACTCCGACCCCAACGCCACCGACTTCCTGGCCGAGTTCGAGCGGGCCACCAGCGGCGCCAAGCCCGGCACCTACTCGGCCGAGGCCTACGACGCGACCAGGGCGGTCATCGCGGTCCTCGCCGCCCAGGGCACCTCCGCCAGCCGGCAGTCGGTCCTCGAGGGCTTCCGCACCGTCGACATCGACGGCGTGACGAAGCGGATCGCGTTCGACGAGCGCGGCGAGGTCGAGGACTCGACCGTCTTCGTCTACGAGGTTCGCGACGGCCAGCGGGTCGTCCTCGGCACGACGAGCACGCTCAGCCGCCCCTGACGGGTAGGCGCGCGGGGCGCGGATAGGACCGACGGGAATGCCCGCACAACGCTCGGCGGAGACCAGCGGGCCGCGTTGACGCCGTTACCGGACGCTTCTACGTTCTCACGAGCGGTGGGACCCGGGGCGGCCGAGTAGAGAACGTCCTGGCAAGGGGAAGGCCAGGACGGCACCAAAGGCCGTCTCCGGGTACACCTGCCGCCCGTCCCGCCCGCCGCCGTGCGCCCAGGGCGTGATCGGGTGGTGCGCCGGAACTGTCGGTGGTGCCACCTAGACTCGGCTGCGTGCCGGACTCGATCAGCAAGCCGCTCCGTCAGCGAGCCGCTCGGCCAGCAAGCCGCTCGGCCAGCAAGCCAGCTGGGTCAGCAAGCCAGCTCGGTCAGCGACCCAGCTCGATCAGCAACGCCGAATGAGAAGCGCCTGATGACAGCTCCCACCAGGACCGCCAGGAGCACGGGCGCGGCGTCGTCGGCGCGGGCCGCTGGCGGGCCCGCCACCACGCCGCGCCTGCTGCTGCTCGACGGCAACTCGCTCGCCTACCGGGCGTTCTTCGCGCTGCCGGTGGAGAACTTCTCCACCACCACCGGCCAGCCGACGAACGCCGTGTACGGCTTCACCTCGATGCTCATCAACGCGTTGCGCGACGAGCGGCCGACGCACGTCGCGGTCGCCTGGGACCTGCCGGCCCCGACGTTCCGGCACGCCCAGTACGCCGAGTACAAGGCCACCCGCTCGGCGGCCCCGGCCGACTTCGTCGGCCAGATCAGCCTGATCCACCAGGTCTGCGACGCGCTGGCGGTGCCGAGCCTGTCCTCGCCCGGCTACGAGGCGGACGACGTCATCGCCACCCTGGCCACCCAGGGCGAGGCGGCCGGCATGGACGTGCTGATCATCAGCGGCGACCGGGACACCCTGCAGCTGGTCTCCGACAAGGTCACCGTCCTGATGACCCGCAAGGGCATCAGCGACATGATCCGCTACACCCCGGACGAGGTGTACGCCCGGTACGGGCTCACGCCCGAGCAGTACCCGGACTTCGCCGCGCTGCGCGGCGACCCGTCCGACAACCTGCCCTCCATCCCCGGGGTGGGGGAGAAGACCGCCACCAAGTGGATCCAGCAGTTCGGCAGCCTGGCGAACCTGATCGACCGGGCGGACGAGGTCGGCGGCAAGGCCGGCCAGGCGCTGCGGGACAACCTCGCCAACGTGATCCGCAACCGCACGCTCACCGAGCTGTCCCGCGACGTCCCGCTGGACGTCGCCCCGGCCGACCTGAAGCTCGTCCCGTGGGACCGGGAGGCGGTCCACCAGCTGTTCGACACCCTGCAGTTCCGGGTGCTGCGGGAGCGGCTCTACCAGGCGCTCGCCGTCGTCGAGCCGGCCGGCGGCGACGGCGGCTTCAGCGTCGACGTCGCCCGGCTCGGCCCGGACGAGGTGGCGCAGTGGCTGGCCGAGCACACCTCCGCGGCCGCCAGGATCGGCCTCCACGTGCGCGGGAGCTGGGGCCGGGGGACCGGCACGATCTCCGCGATCGCGCTCGCCGCCCCGGACGGCCACGCCGCCTGGCTCGACCCCACGGCGCTGACCGCGGCCGACTCATCCGCGCTCGGCGCCTGGCTCGCCGACCCGCACCGGCCCAAGGCCGCGCACGACGTGAAGGGGCCGATGCTGGCCCTGGCGGAGCTCGGCTACACCCTCGAGGGCGTCACCAGCGACACGGCGCTCGCCGCCTACCTCGCCCTGCCGGGGCAGCGCTCGTTCGACCTCGGTGACCTGGTGCTGCGCTACCTGCACCGCGAGCTCAAGGCGGACACGCCCGACAACGGCCAGCTCGCCCTGGACGTCCAGGTCGAGGGGGTGGAGCAGGTCGACGAGGCCGAGGTCGACGCGGTGCGCGCGGCCGCGGTCGCCCAGCTCGCCGACGCGCTCGACGCCGACCTGGAGCGGCGCGGCGCGGCCCGGCTGCTGGCGGAGATCGAGCTGCCCCTGGTCGGCGTGCTGGCCCGGATGGAGCGGGCCGGGATCGCGGTGGACGCCGACTACCTGACCGAGCTGCAGGAGCAGTACGCCGCCGAGGTCAACAAGGTGGTCGAGCAGGCGCACAAGATCGTCGGCCGCCCGTTCAACCTCGGCTCGCCCAAGCAGCTGCAGCAGATCCTGTTCGACGAGCTCGGGCTGCCGAAGACCAAGAAGATCAAGACTGGCTACACCACGGACGCGGACGCGCTCGCCTGGCTCGCCCTGCAGACCGACCACCCGCTGATCCCGACGCTGCTGCGGCACCGGGACGTCTCCCGGCTCAGGACGGTCGTCGAGTCGCTGCTGCCGCTGATCGACGACGCCGGCCGGATCCACACCACATTCAACCAGATGATCGCGGCGACCGGGCGGCTGTCGTCGACCGACCCGAACCTGCAGAACATCCCGATCCGGACCGCGGAGGGCCGGCAGATCCGGCGGGCGTTCGTGGTCGGCCCCGGCTACGAGACCCTGCTGACGGCCGACTACTCGCAGATCGAGATGCGGATCATGGCCCACCTCTCCGGGGACGCCGGCCTGATCGAGGCGTTCGCCTCGGGCGAGGACCTGCACTCGTTCGTCGCCGCCCAGGCGTTCGGCCTGCCGGTCTCGGAGGTCGACCCGGAGCTGCGCCGCCGGATCAAGGCGATGTCCTACGGCCTCGCCTACGGGCTGTCGGCGTACGGGCTGGCCCAGCAGCTCGGCATCCCGACCGACGAGGCCCGGGAACAGATGGAGGCCTACTTCGCCCGGTTCGGCGGCGTGCGGGACTTCCTGCGCGGTGTGGTCGAGCGCGCGCGCAAGGACGGCTACACCGAGACGATCCTCGGCCGCCGCCGCTACCTGCCCGACCTGACCAGCGACAACGCGCAGCGCCGGCAGATGGCCGAGCGGATGGCGCTCAACGCCCCGATCCAGGGCAGCGCCGCCGACATCATCAAGATCGCGATGCTCGGGGTCGACCGCGGCCTGCGCGACCAGGGGCTGCGTTCCCGGCTGCTGCTGCAGGTCCACGACGAGCTGGTGCTGGAGGTCGCTCCCGGCGAGCTCGAGACGGTCAAGACGCTGGTGCACGCCGAGATGTCGGGCGCGTACACGATGTCCGTGCCCCTGGAGGTCAGCTTCGGCGTCGGCCGCACCTGGGACGAGGCCGGGCACTGACGGCGCGCGCCCGCAAACGTTTCGGCAGGCCGGCGGCCTGGTCCGGCCAGCCTTCACGTTGCGAAGCGAACTCGCTGCCGATCGTGGCCACTTATTGTGGGCCGACGGTTACCTGGTAGCGGTCGGTGGAGATGTGTTGACTAGAGGTAGGCGGTCGTGCTGACCGGGACGTGTGGCGGCCGAGGTTTGCGAGAGTTGTCTCGGTCCTAGGCGCTCGGTCCCTGATTGCCGGACCGGGAGGGGGCTTGGTCCAATGCGCGGTCCGCCGCGGCTGGGACATCGGGGGTTCGTCGTTGTGCTCCCGGTGGTGGTAGTGCTGTTCCTGGCCGCGCTGCTCCTGCTCCCGGTGTCCGCCTCGTTCCTGCAGCCAGGCGCCCTGGTCGCGTTGCTGATCGCGGTGGCGACGCTCGTCTACGCTGTGCGCTGCCCGCGGGGCAAGGACCGCCCGCTCGCCCTGGTGATCGCGCTCGGGATCACCGCGGCGATGACGATCGCCATGATCGGCGCGCCGCAGTCCCGGCTGCCACTGGCTTTCCTCCTGTGGTACCCGTGGGTCGGCGGCTACGCCGGGCTCGCCGTCAACAGCAGACGGATGCTGGCGGCGCTCACCGGGGTGATCGTCGCGGCGATGACCGCCGCCATGGTCTTCCGCGGCGACATCGTCGACCTGCCGATGGCCTACGCCGCCGCCGTGCTCGCCATCGTCGCCGTCGCCGCCTTCACCTACGGCTTCACCCGCTGGGGCCGTGGCCAGGCGATCGCCGACCAGCTGACCGGGCTGACCAGCCGGGCCGGGCTGGAGGAGCTCGGCGAGCCGGTCGTGCAGTCCACCGTCCTGGGCGGCCGGGAAGCCGTCCTGATGGTCCTGGACATCAACCGGTTCCGGGAGATCAACTCGGCGCTCGGGCACGCGGCCGGCGACGAGGCGCTGCGGGAGTTCGCCGGCCTGCTGCACTGCCTGCGGCCGCGGCCGCGGTTCCTCGGCCGGCTCGGCGGTGACGAGTTCGTCGTCATCCTGCCCGGCGACGATCTGGTGACCCATGCCGCCGACGGGGACGAGATCGACCAGCGGCTCAGCATGCTCGGCACCATCGTGCTCAACCAGCTCGACGGCCCGGTGCGGATCCGCGGCGTGGACGTGGAGCTGGAGGCGACCGTCGGGATCGCGGTCGCCCCGCGCGACGGCGACCGGCTGTCGACGCTGCTGCCGTGCGCCGACGCCGCCCTGGCGACCGCCAAGCGGGACGGCTCCCGGGTCGGCATCTGGAGCGCGGGGATGGTCGGCGTGCGCTCCTGGGAGCTGGCGCTGCACGCCCAGCTGCGCTCGGCGATCGCCCGCCGCGAGCTGGTGATGCACTACCAGCCGGTCCAGGACGCCTCGACCCGGCAGGTGGTCGGCGTCGAGGCGCTGATCCGCTGGCGGCACCCGGTCCGCGGGCTGCTGCCGCCCGGGTCGTTCCTTCCGATGGCCGAGCGGTCCTCGCTGATCCTGGACCTGACCTGGTGGGAGCTGGACGAGGTGCTCAGCCAGTGCGCCGCCTGGGCCCGCAAGGGCCTGCACGTCCCGGTGTCGGCGAACCTGTCCGCCCGGATGCTGACCGTCGACGAGCTGCCCCAGCTCGTCACCCGCCGGCTCGGCGCCTACGGCCTGCCGCCGGAGATGCTCACCCTGGAGATCACCGAGAGCGCGCTGGTCTCGCAACCGGCGCGGGCGGCGGCGATGCTCAACGAGCTGCGCTCGGCTGGAGTGAACCTCTCCCTCGACGACTTCGGCACCGGCTACAGCTCCATGGAGATCCTCAAGGCGCTCCCATTCGACGAGATGAAGATCGACAAGAGCTTCGTCTCGGACGCCCGGGGGAGCCTGCCGGACGTGGCGATCGTCCGCTCCGTCGTCGACCTCGGCCACCGGCTCGGCCTGCGGGTCGTCGGCGAGGGGGTGGAGGACGAGCGGTCCGCCCGGATGCTCACCGAGCTGGGCTGCGACCTGCTGCAGGGCGACGCGCTGTCCCCTGCGGTCCCGGCGGCCGAGGTGGAGCCGCTGCTGGAGGCGAACTGCAGGCCGGAGGCGCCGCCGGGACGGCGTGGCGCGGGCCGGCCAGGGGGCAGGCCATACAACGGGCCGGGTGCCGCCGTCGATGTAGCGGGAGCGGTGACCAGCCGGTCCACCGGCCCGGCTGACGGGCCCGAAGTGCCGTCACCGGGCGAGCGGCCGCTGGACGCCGGGGCGGGCCGGCAGGCCGGCGATGAGCCCTCCTGGCGGATCCCGCGTCCCGGGCAGACAGTGTCGATTCCACCGGATGAGCTGCGCAAGTGGGCCGAGGCGGGCATGACCGCCACGGTCCCGCCGGACGAGGCCGAACGGCTGAGCGAGCTGCGCCAGCTGCGGGTCCTCGACAGCCCCCGTGAGCCGGAGCTGGACAACCTCGTCAAGCTCGCCGCCCAGCTCACCGGCTGCGCGGCGGCCCACATGGGCTTCGTCGACGCCGACCGGGAGTGGTTCAAGGCCTGCCACGTCTTCGAGATCAGCGAGATCGGGGCGCGGGTCGGGCTCGCGTCGTACATCGTCGCGGCCGGGGAGTTCCTCGAGGTCCCGGACATCCAGCGGGACCTGCGCTACGCCCACATCACCGGGCTCGGCGGGGACCGCCCGTTCCGGTATGTCGCCGGTGTCCCGCTGCGCACGGCATCCGGCCGGGTGGTGGGGGCGTTGATCGTGGTCGACCGGGTCCCCCGGCGGATGACCGCGGGCCACCGGGCCGCGCTGCAGGTGCTGGCCGAGCACGCGATGCGGCTGCTGGAGGTGCGGCTGGAGCGGCTGCTGATCGACGAGGTGCTGGCGGCCTCGCTCCGGCTGGAGCAGTACTGGCGGCCGGAGGACCTGCCGGCGGCCGCGAACGAGATCGCGGACGTGATGCGCTCGATCACCAACTCGGACGCGGTCTCGGTGATGGTGCCGGACCTTCCCGGCTCGACCGTCTTCCGGGCGGCCGGCACGTCGGTGGCCGAAGGGGTGCTGCCGGCGACCGGGCTCGGCATCCGGGCCAACGGCGACGACGAGAAGGCCATGCGCGCGCTCGGCCAGGTGCACGAGCCGTTCTTCATGCCGGACGCGGCGGCGAGCCCGTTGATCACTCCGGACATGGCCCGCCAGCTGGACATCGCCTCGGCGCTGCTGGTGCCGCTGCGCGACGCCGGGGAGATCCAGGGCCTGATCACCGTCCGCTGGGTGTCGCCGCTGCGCCGCCTCGAGCCGGCCGTGCTGCGGGCCGTCACGCTGTTCGCCCGCCACGTCCGGGCGACCCTGGCCCAGCTGACCGCGGGGCCCCAGCCCGGCTCGCCCGCGGGTGGCCCGCTGGGCGGCGTTGGGGCGCCACCCGGCGCCGGTCACGGCAGCGCGCCGGGGAACGGCCACGGTTGCGCCCCGGCCGCCGCTGGGCTGGGACCGCTCGGCCGTTCCACGCCCGGGCCGGTCCCCGGCAACGGGGACAGTCCGCCCGGCGTCCCGGTGACCAGCGGCGGCCAGCGCGGCCGGGAGCGGCGCTCAGCCCGGCCGGACCACCCGGTCCGCCACTGACCCGCGTCGGTCCGGACTGGTCCCTTCCTCTGGTGCCGGCGCGGCGCCCCGCCCTTCCCAGGCCGGGAACGCGCCGGCGCGTTCCCGGCCCGGGAGGCGACTGGGTCAGGACTGGCCGGCGCCCGGCGCGGCGGGCCCGTTCCAGTCCGTGCCGCCGGGCTGCGCCGTGCTACCCGGGCCGGCGGGCGGCGCCGTGCTACCCGGGCCGGCGGGCGGCGCCGTGCTACCCGGGCCGGCGGGCTGCGCCGTGCTACCCGGGCCGGCGGGCTGCGCAGCGCTGGCTGGGCCTGGCGCGGTGCCGGCCCCCCGGCGGGCGGCCCGGCCGTGCAGGAGCGCCAGGGTGGCGTCGGCGCCGAGGAACAGCACGGCCAGCCAGGACACCAGGGCGACCTTGTCGAACTTGGCCACCCACGACCCGTTGACCGGCAGGTTGTAGCGGATCTGCACCTGGAGCACGTACGCGGCGCTGATCGCGAGCGCGGCCACCGAGCCGACCCGCAGCAGCACCCGCCCGCGCGGGACCAGCGCGGCGACCAGCGTCACCGCCGCCGTGATCGCCCCGGCCTGCGGGCTGACGATGAACGACGCGATCGCGAACGCCCCGACCACCAGCAGCGCCACCGAGCGGAAGCCAGGCCTCGGCGTCCTGGCGAACGGCGGGTCCCACGTCGGCTGCGCCGCGCCCGGGCCCGCCGGGGGGGGCGCCGGGGCGCGGGCCGGCCGGGGCCCGGCCGGCGACGGCCCGCCCGCGGCCCCCGCGGTGGCGCTGGCCGCCGCGGGCACCGGGCGCGCGCCGGCCGAGCGCCGCTGCCGGGTCCCGAGGCCGAGCAGCGCCAGGCACAGCACCACGCTGACCCCGGAGACCGCCAGGGCGGCCAGGACCACCCGCTGCGGCACCCAGGTGAGCTGGACCTGGAAGTTCTCCTTGTCCGGCGTGATCAGCCAGCCGTTGGCGTAGCCGTCGATCAGCTGCGCGCCGCCGATGCTGGTGTCGTCGATGCTGGCCTGCCAGCCGGCGGACAGGCTCTGCCCGAGGATCAGCCAGAACGGCTTGCCCGGCTCGGCGCCGGTGACGTCGACCACGAAGTTCGTCGTGCCCGCGATCAGTGGCTTGACGGTCGGCGGCTGGCTGACCTCCCGCTCGGCGCGGGACGGGGCCTGCTCGCTGCCCGCCGTCGGCGGGGTGGTGTCCAGGGCGGGGATGGTCGCCGAGGCGTCCCACCAGTTGGCGCCGCCGGCGTCCGAGGCGAGCACCACCCGGTCGATGTCGATCCCGGTCTGCCCGCCGTCGGCGGTGCGCAGCACGTGGTCGCCGGCGCCCAGGCGGACCGGGGTCCCACAGGTGCGCAGGTCCAGGCCGAGCCGGCCGGCGGCGTCCACGGTGGTCCCGTTGACCCGCAGGCCGACCGGCTGCCCGTCGATGGTCATCAGGTCGCCGCGGCAGGTGCCGGCCAGCTGCTCGGGCAGCTGGACCTGCGCCGCTGACGGGCCGGTGCCGGGGACCCCGGGCAGCTCGATCTCGGCGATGCCGACCGGCATCGTCATCTCGAACTTCGAGATCGTGTCCTGCGTGGTCACCGGGCGGACCTCGTCGACGACGAACCGGATCTG
>JADGHD010000838.1 GCA_019689615.1 Frankia sp.
CCGCCGCGCTCTGCGCCCTGACCGCCGCGCTCTGCGCGCTGACCGCCACGGCCCCGCGACCAGCACCGCCGGGCCCCGGCTGCCGTTCGCCGGCTGAATGCTGCCGCTGGTCGGCAAGGTCGTTGACAGCCCTGCTGATGATCGGGTGAGGTTTCTCGCACACGGCGAACGGGCTCGGCCAGACAGGAGCGGTGGGCCATGACGGCGAAAGTCCTTGCACCCCAGTCCTTCTACGTCAACGGCCGGGAGCTGGCGCCGCAGGGACGGACGCTGCGGGAACTGGTTGACCCGGCGGACGGGCATGTGCTCACCACGGTCCCGGACGGCACCGCCGAGGACGTCGACGCGGCCGTCAGGGCGGCCCGCGAGGCGCTGGAGAACGGCCCCTGGTCGAGGATGAGCGGCCGCGAGCGCTCGCGGATCCTGCTGCGCGTCGCCCAGCTCATCCGGGAGCGCGCCGACGAGCTGGCCGAGCTGGAGAGCTACAACGTCGGCAAGCCGATCACGTTAGCCCGCTACGTCGACGTCGAGACCGCGATCGAGCAGTACGAGTACTGGGCCGCGATGGCGCAGGGCCTGGACGGCGCGACCCGCAAGGTGCCGATCCCGGCCTTCGCCTACACCGTCCGTGAGCCCGTCGGGGTGGTCGGCGCGATCACCCCGTTCAACTTCCCGCTGATCCTCGGCAGCAGCAAGATCGGCCCGGCGCTGGCCGCCGGCTGCACCGTGGTGCACAAGCCCTCGGACGAGACCCCGCTGTCCGCGCTGTTCATGGCGCGCCTGTTCACCGAGGCCGGGGTCCCCGACGGGGTGGTCAACGTGGTGCCAGGCACCGGGCCGGTGGTCGGCGAGGCGCTGCTGCGCCACCCCGGCGTCGACAAGATCGCCTTCACCGGCTCCTCCGCGATCGGCCGGCACATCGCCGGCCTCGCCGGCCAGCACCTCAAGCCGGTCACGCTGGAGCTCGGCGGCAACGGGGCGCACCTGGTGTTCGCCGACGCCAACCTTGGCCAGGCCGTCGACGCGGTCATCCGCGCGTTCGTCTTCAACACCGGCCAGTTCTGCATGGCCGGCCCGCGGCTGCTCGTCGAGCGCCCGGTCTACGACACGGTGCTGGGCATGCTCTCCGAGGCGGTGCCGGCCGTCCCGGTCGGCGACCCGCGCAACCCGGCGACGGTCGTCGGCCCGATGGCCGGCGAGCGCCACCTGCAGAAGGTCGAGAGCTACCTCGACCTCGCCGGCACCGACGGCGGCACGTTCCTCGTCGGCGGCAAGCGCCGCGCCGGTGACGGCTTCTTCGTCGAGCCGACCGTCATCACGGACCTGCCGGAGACCAGCCGCGTCCTGACCGAGGAGGTCTTCGGCCCGGTACTGACCGTCCAGGCCTTCGACACCGAGGAGGAGGCCGTCGCGCTGGCGAACTCCACCCCCTACGGCCTGGCCGCCGGCCTGCAGACCAGCAGCGTCACCCGGGCGCACCGGGTCGCCGCCCAGCTGCGCGCCGGGATCGTCTGGGTCAACGACTGGGCGATGCTCGACCCGTCGATGCCGTTCGGTGGGGTCGGCGCGTCCGGCTTCGGCCGGGAGAACGGCCCAGACGTGCTGGAGGCCTACACCAGGACGAAGTCCGTTCTGATCTCCATGGCGGAGCCCGCCGCGTCCTGACGGCGCCGCCATCCCGATCGCGGCCGTCGCGGCTGGCTCACACCGCCAGCCGCGCCCCTGGCCTGGCCGCCATGCCGGGCCAGCTGGCCGAGCCGGGGCCAGCGGGCGGAGCCGGCGGCGTGCGCGCCGAGCCACAGTTGCCGCCCACGATCGGCCTGCCCCGGGCCGCGGCCGACCGGGCCCTGCACAGGGCCGCCGGCACGGGCGGGCGGTCAGCCCCCGCGATCGAAGCCCCGGCCGAAGCCTCGGCCGAAGTCCTGGTCGAACGGGCGCCGTGGGCCGTCGTCGTCGCAGAACACGAAGCATCGGGTCGGCTCGGGGGCCGGCTGGCGGGTGCGCGGCGGCGGTGGCTGGCGGGTCGGGGTGGGCG
>JADGHD010000065.1 GCA_019689615.1 Frankia sp.
CGCGGTGCCCGTGCCCGCTGTGCCCACGCCCGCGGTACCCGCCGGCCGCTGCCTGGCGTGCGGGAGCCGCCCGCCGGCCTCGCCGTCGCCGGTCCGGGCCCCGCCGTCACCGGGCCTGGCCTCCCCGTCGCCCCACAGGTCCTCGTCGGCCCACTGCCCGCCAGCCCGGCCGTCGCCGCCGTCGTCGGCCCAGGCCCCGCTGGCTGCGCCGGCCCGTAGGACCAGCTCCAGCTCGAACCGCGCGTCCGGGTCGTCGAGGGCGTCCCCGAACAGCTCGCGCAGCCGCAGCACGCGGTAGCGGACGGTCTGCGGGTGGATGTGCAGCCGCTGGGCGACCAGCCCGCGCTGCCCGCGCAGGGTCAGCCAGTGCAGCAGGGTCAGGGCGAGCCGGCCGCGGGAGCGCCGCGGCACCCCGGCGAGCGGCGCGAGCCGGCGGCGGGCCAGGTCGGCCAGCAGGTCCGGGTCGCGCACCAGCAGCAACGCCGCGAGATGGTCGTCTGTGAACAGCGGGGCGCCGTCCGGGACGGGCGCCGGCAGCAGGCCGCGGTCGAGCGCATCCCGGGCGAGGCGCACCCGCTCGGCGCTGGCCGCCGCCCGCTGCCAGGGCACCGTCGGCCCGACGACCGCCGAGCGGCCGGCGAGCTGGCCCGAAAGCCGCGGGCCGCGCACGTCGTCACCGTTGACGAACAGCCACAGGTCCGCGCCCCTGGCGGTGGTCGGGCAGCCGGTCGGCAGGCCGGGCGCGCGCTGGCCGTCGGCCGGCACCGGCACCAGCACCGCGGCCAGCCGCTCCGGCAGCGGCAGGGACGCGGCCTGCACCAGCTCCGCCACCGCCGCCGGGTCGCCGCCGGACAGCAGCAGCTCGCCGACCCGGTCCCACAGCCGCTCCCTGGCGGACGCGTCCGCGGACTGGGCCAGCGCGTACCCCTCCGCCGACGCCGCGCAGACGCTGTCGATGTACACGAAAAGCGTCTCGCCCAGGGTGACCAGGCCGGCGCCGTCCAGCCCGCCGCGCTGCCTGGCCACCTCGGCGAACCGCCGCCAGGCCACCCGGGTGCCCACCCGGTAGGCGGCGAGCAGGTTGTCCAGCGACCGGCCGGCTCGGAACTCGCCCTCGCCGAGGCGGACGTAGACCTGCCGGCTGGCGGCGGCGTCGGCGGGGTCGCCCGCCGCGCCGTCGACGATCGCCAGGAAGCGGCGCAGCGCCTCGGCGACCCCGATCCGCACCCCCTGCCCGAACCGCCCCTCCAGCGGCCGGGCGTACGCCGGCACCTCGGCCGCGATCGCCGCGATGATGTCCTCGCCCACGGAGGCCAGTTCCGCGCTCAGTAGCCGGCCCAGGCCGGGCGGAAACTGTCCCCCGGGAACAGCCGCGTCCACGCCGACCACCGTAGCCGGGCCGCGGGCGCAGATCCGCCGCCGCGCCGGGCGCCGCCAGGCCGCACCGTTCGCTCGTGGTGGCGCCGCTGGCTCGGTGGCTCCTGGCGATGTTGTCGGACGCGCGTGGTGTGCTGTTCGCGTGACGATCCCGGCCGCTACCGCAGCCCTCCCGCCAGCCGCCGCCCCTGGGCAGCCGGCCGGTGGGCGCTGGGCGCGCGTCTTCCGGCTCGATCGGTCCCTGCCGCCGGCGCCGGAGCCGGCCAGCCTGGACGACCAGCAGCGGGCGGTGGTGGAGCACGCGGGCGGGCCGCTGCTGGTGCTCGCCGGCCCGGGCACGGGCAAGACGGCCACGCTGGTCGAGGCGGTGGCGCACCGGGTCGCCGCCGGGGTCCCGCTCGAGTCGGTGCTGGTGCTCACCTTCAGCCGGCGGGCGGCGCAGGAGCTGCGAGAGCGGATCACGACCCGGGTCGGCGCCGCGGTCGGCGCCCCGGTGGCCTGGACGTTCCACGCCTGGTGCTTCGCTGTGCTGCGCGCCTTCGGCCGGCCGGACGAGCCGGCGCCGCGGCTGCTGACCGACCCGGAGCGGTTCGCCCGGCTGCGCGACCTGATCGACGGGTCGCGGGAGCTGGGCCGGCCGCGCTGGCCGGCATCCCTGGCCGCGTGCCTGCGGACCAGGGGCTTCGCCGAGGAGGTCGAGGCGCTGTTCGCCCGGGTCCGCGAGCTCGGGCTGGGCCCGGCGGACCTCGCCGAGCTCGGGCGCCGCACCGGCCGCGACGACTGGCTGGCCCTGGCCCAGCTGCAGGCGGACTACCTGGACAACCTCGGCTGGGACGGCTCGGTCGACTACCCGGAGCTCGGCCACCGGGTGGCGGAGCTGCTCACCGACCCCGAGATTGGCCCCCGGGTGCGCGCCCGCTACGGGGCGGTGTTCGTCGACGAGTACCAGGACACCGACCCGGCGCGGGAGCGGGTGCTGGCGCTGCTCGCCGAGGGCGGCGCTGACCTGGTCGCGTTCGGCGACCCGGATCAGTCGATGTACGCGTTCCGCGGCGCGCGCGTGCGCGAGCTGCTCGGCTTCCCGGCCCGGTTCCGCCAGGCCGACGGCTCGCCCGCGCCGGTGCTCACGCTCAACCGGTGTCGCCGGATGGCGCCGGCGGTGCTGGCCGCGAGCCGCGAGGTGGCCGCCCGGCTGCCGGTCTTCGGCCTGCCGGCGGCCACGCTGCGGGCCCCCCCCCCGGGGGTCCCCCCCCCCCCCCCCCGCGCGGGCCCGGGCCGCGCGCTGGGGGGGGGCCGCCGGGGGGCGGGGCTGGGGCCGGCCGGGGGCCACGCTGCGGGCCCACCGCGCGCTGGTCCCGACCGACCCGGACGCCGAGGGCCAGGTCGAGGCGCTGATCTTCCCGACGGAGGCCGCCGAGACCGAGGCCATCGCCGACCTGCTGCGCCGGGAGCACCTGCTGCGCGGGGTGCCATGGCGGCAGATGGCGGTGCTCGCCCGGTCGGCCAGGGCGCTCGCTCCGGTCGCCCGGGCGCTGGCCGCCGCCGGGGTGCCCGTCGACCTCGCCGGGGACGAGCCGCCGCTGGCCGAGCGCCCGGCGGCGGCCCTGCTGCTCACCGCCCTGCGGGTGGCCGCAGAGCCGGCGACGATGACCGCGGCCGACGCCCGCTCGCTGCTGCTGTCCCCGCTGGGCGGCGCCCACCAGGCGACGTTGCGCGCCCTCGGCCGGGCGCTGCGCGAGGCCGCCAGGGCCGCGGCGGGGGCGGGGACCCCCGCCGACGGCGGTCAGTCCGGCGAGCCGGCGCGCCTGGAGACGACGCCGCCGCCGTCGGCCGAGCTGATCCGGGACGCGGTCGCCGACCCGGGCACGATCCCGGCCGATGTGCCCACGCAGCTCGCCGCCCCGGCGGTGCGGGTCGGCTGGCTGCTGCGGGCGGCGCGGGCCCGGCTCGCGGACGGGGGATCCCCGCACGACGCGCTGTGGGAGCTGTGGGACTCCTCCGGCTGGCGGGAGCGGCTCACCAGGGCCGCTGCCGGGGCGGGCTCCGCCAGCCGGAGCGCCGACGCCGACCTGGCCGCGGTCGTCGCGCTGTTCGACGCGGTCGAGCGGCTCGGCGAGCGGCGCGGCCCGGGGTTCACGGTGGCCTCGCTGGTCGAGGACCTGCGGGCGCAGGAGTTCGCCGCCGACGACCGGGCCGGCCCCCAGGTCCGCCCGGACGCGGTGCGGCTGCTCACCGTGCACCGGGCGAAGGGCATGGAGTGGGACGTCGTGGCCGTCCGCGGCGTGCAGGACGGCGTCTGGCCGGACCTGCGGCCCCAGCACTCGCTGCTCGGCGCCGAGCTGCTGGACGGCTGGGAGCGGGGTGGCCTGCGCCCGCCGGACACCCCCACTGACCGCTGGGCGCAGGAGCGCCGGCTGTTCTACGTCGCGGTCACCCGGGCGCGCCGCCGGCTGGTGGTCACCGCGGTCGACGCGGCCGGAGAGGACGGATCCCGCCCGAGCGCGCTCGTCGGCGAGCTGGGCGTGCGGCCACGGCTGGTGGCCGAGCGCCCTGCCCGGCCGCTGACCCTGGTCGGCCTCGTCGCCACGCTGCGCCAGCTTGCGGCGGACCAGACCCGCTCGCCGGCGCTGCGCGCCGCGGCCCGCCGGCGGCTGGCCGCGCTGGCCCTGCTCACCGACCGACCGGACCGCCCGCTGGTCCCGGCGGCACACCCGGACCGCTGGTGGGGCATCCGGGAGCTGACCGAGTCCGACACCCCGGTCGTCCCACCGGGTGAGCCGATCTACCTCTCCGGGTCGTCCCTGGCCAGCCTGCGCGACTGCGCGCTGCGCTGGTTCCTGGAGCACGAGGCGCACGCCGGCCACCCGGCCACGACGGCGCAGAGCTTCGGCCGGGTGGTGCACGCCCTCGCCGACGAGGTGACCAGCGGGCGGGCGCCGGCCGACCTGGCGGGGCTCGACGCCCGCCTCGACGCCGTCTGGCGCCACCTCGCCTTCGACGCCACGTGGCGGTCCGACCAGGAGCGGGCCGCGGCCCGGGACGCGCTCGCCCGGTTCCTCGACTGGCACGCCCAGGCCCGCGGGCGGGTCCCGATCGGGTCCGAGATCCGGTTCAGCACCGACCTGACCGTCGACGGCCGGCCGGTCCGGCTGCGCGGCTCGATCGACCGGATCGAGCTCGACGACGCCGGTCGGGTGCACATCATCGACTTCAAGACCGGCAGGTCCGCGGTGGCTGCCCGCGACCTGGCCGAGCACGCCCAGCTCGGCACCTACCAGCTCGCGGTCCGCGAGGGCGCGCTGGACGAGCACCTCGACCGGGCCCGGCCCAGCGAGCCACCGGCCGCCGGGGAGGCGCCGGCCAGCACGCCGGCCGGCGTCCAGCTGGGCGGCGCCGAGCTGGTCCACCTGCGCCGCGACGCCGACGCCGAGCGGACCGGCCCGCGGGCGCCGGGCGAGCCGCCAGGCCCGGCGCAGGTGCAGGCCCAGGAGCCGCTGCCCGCCGGGCGCACCTGGATCGACGACCTGCTCGGGCGGGCCGTGCACACCATCGCCACCGAGACGTTCACCCCCACGGTCGGCCCGGGCTGCGACTACTGCACGTTCCGCCGGGCCTGCCCGGCACAGCACACCGAAGGCCGGCAGGTGGTCGAATGATCGACGAAGCCGCGCTCCCCCTGCCCGGCCCGGCGGTCGAAGAGGACGTGGCCGAGCAGGCGTTCGACGCCCCCGCGCCGCCGCGGCGCCTCGGCTTCCCGGCCGGGGCCGTCCCGCTCGCGTCGGTGCCGCTGGCCGCCGGCGACTGGCACGGCACCGCCACCGCCCAGCCGGTGCTGCCCGGGCTTGGCCACGACAGGCCGGCCGAGCGGGGCGAGCCCGCCGACGAGCCGGCCGGGCCTGGCGCGCCGCCCGAGCCAGCCCGGCGCCAGCTGACCCGTGATGACCTGGCTGAGCTGCTCGGTATCCCGTTCACCGAAAAGCAGCTGAAGGCGATCTGCGCGCCGCCGGAACCGGCCGTCATCGTCGCCGGGGCGGGATCGGGCAAGACGTCGGTGATGGCCGCCCGGGTGGTCTGGCTGGTCGCCACCGCCGCCATCCCACCCGAGCGGATCCTCGGCCTCACCTTCACCCGCAAGGCCGCCGGCGAGCTGGCCGATCGGGTCCGGACGGCGCTGGCCAGGCTGCGCCGCGCCGGCTTCGCGCCGGCCCCGGCCGACGGGCCGGCCCGCGCGCCGGCCTTCGACGAGCTGGGCGAGCCGACCGTGTCCACCTACAACGCCTTCGCCTCCCGACTGGTCGCCGACCACGCGCTGCGGCTCGGCCTGGAGCCGGACTGCGTCGTGCTGCCGTCGGCCGGCCGCTACCAGCTGGCAGGGCACGTCGTCCGCGGCTACCCCGGGCCGGTCGAGGCGTTCGCCGCCACGACCGCCGCGCTGGTCGAGGCGGTCGTGCGGCTGGACGGCGAGTGCGGCGAGCACCTGGTGGAGCCGGAGGAGCTGGTTGCCTTCGACCGGCGCTGGCTCGCCGACGTGCTCGCCGCGATCGAGCGCGCGCAGGCCCGGCCGCGGACCGCCGGGCTGGTCCAGGACCTGCGCAAGCTGGCCCACACCGCCCGGCGCCGCCTCGAGCTGGCCGGGCTGGTGACCGCGTACCGGGCCGAGCGGGAGCGGCGCGAGCAGCTCGACTTCGGCGACCAGATCCGGCTGGCCGCCCGGCTGGCCGAGCAGGTACCGGCCGTCGGTGAGCTGCTGCGCCAGCAGTTCGCGGTCGTGCTGCTCGACGAGTACCAGGACACCTCCGTCGCCCAGCGACGGCTGCTCGCCGGGCTGTTCGGCGGCGGCCACCCGGTGACCGCGGTCGGCGACCCGGCGCAGGCGATCTACGGCTGGCGTGGCGCCTCCGCGAGCAACCTCGACCGCTTCCCCGAGCACTTCCCCCGGGCGGACGGGCGGCCGGCCAAGGGCTACGAGCTGACGGTCAACCAGCGCAGCGGCGGGCGGCTGCTGCGGCTGGCCAACGGGTTCGCCGAGAAGCTGCCGGCCCGCCGGGTTGCCGCTCTCGAGCCGCGCCCGGAGGTGCTCGACGCCGGCGAGACCGTCGTCGCGCTGCTCGAGACCTGGGCGAACGAGGCGGACTGGGTCGCCAGCCAGCTCGCCGGCCTGGTCAGCTCGGGGCGGTACCGCCCCGAGCAGTGCGCCGTGCTGGTGCGCTCGTGGTCGGACGTGCCGGCGCTGGTCGAGGAGCTGACCGGGCGCGGCCTGCCGGTCGAGGTGCTGGGGCTCGGCGGCCTGCTGGTCAAGCCCGAGATCGCCGACATCCGGGCGATGCTGGAGGTCATCGACGACCCCACCGCCAACCCGGCCCTGGTCCGGGTGCTCACCGGCCCACGGGTGCGGCTCGGGCCGCGGGACCTGGCGGCGCTCGGCCGGCGCGCCGTCGAGCTGCTGCGCGGCCAGGACCGGCCGGACCCGGCCGTCACCCGCCCCGAGGACCCGCTGGCCGAGGCGATCTCCGACGTCGACCCGGTCGACGTGGTCTCGCTGTCCGACGCGCTCGCCGACCCGGGCGAGGAGATCTCCGCCGAGGGGGCGCGCCGGGTGCGCGAGCTCGCGGCCGAGCTCGCCGAGCTGCGGGAGCACGCCGGTGCCGGGTTGGTCGAGCTGATCCACCGGGTCGTCGAGATCACCGGCCTGGACGTGGAGATCGAGCTGGCCGCGGCCCGGGGCGGGCGGGAGCGGGACAACCTCGCCCGGTTCCTGCGGGTCGCCGCGGACTTCGAGCGCGACGGCGCCAGTTACGACGACGCCAGCGGCCGGGCGTCGCTCACCTCGTTCCTCGGCTACCTGCGCGCGGCCGAGCGCCACGAGCGCGGCCTCGACGCCGACGTCCCCGGCGCCGGCAGGGCCGTCTCGGTGCTGACGATGCACGCGGCGAAGGGCCTGGAGTGGGCCGTCGTCGCCGTACCCGACATCAGCAGGGGCTGCTTCCCGGAGGGCTCCGGCCGCGACCGCTGGATCACCTCGCCGGAGGTCCTGCCGACCCCGCTCCGCGGCGACGCCGACGACCTGCCACGGTTCGAGGTCGACGACGACCGGGCGGTGTTCGACCAGTACGCCGCGGACTGCCGGGCCGAGGCAGAGCACGAGGAACGCCGGCTCGCCTACGTCGCCATCACCCGGGCGAAGGAGGTGCTGCTCGCCAGCGGCCACTGGTGGGGCCCGACCCAGAAGAGCCCCCGCGGCCCGTCGCCGTTCCTCGAGGAGCTCCACGAGCACGCCAAACAGCCGGGCAACGGCCGGGTCGACAACTGGGTCGAGCAGTCGGAGTACGAGGCCAACCCGGTGCTGCAGACGCCAAGGGCCCACCCCTGGCCGGCCCCGCTCGACGCCGAGCGGTTAGCCGCCCGCCGCGAGGCGGCGGACGCCGTCCGCGCGCTCATCAAGCAGGGCCGCGCGGGCCTGGCCGACAGCGGCTCCGAGCGGGAGCTGGCCGGCCTCACCGGCGCGGAGAAGGCGCTGCTGCGCGCGCTCGACCAGGAGGCGCGGCTGCTCGTCGACGAGGAGCTGGCCGCTCGCGCCCCGGTCCGCGAGGTGGCGCTGCCGGTCAGCGTCACCGCCACCCAGCTCGTGAAGCTGCGGGCCAGCCCGAACGAGCTGGCCCGCGAGCTGGCCCGCCCGCTGCCGCGCCGGCCGGCGCCGGCCGCCCGCCGCGGCACCCGCTTCCACTCCTGGGTCGAGGAGGTGTTCGAGCGGCGCCCGCTGCTCGACTACGAGGACCTGCCGGGCGCGGCCGACGAGCAGTTCGACGACGCCGAGCTGGCCGAGCTGCGGGCCGCGTTCCTCGCCGGCCCGTACGGCGGGCGCCGCCCGCTCGCCGTCGAGGCGCCGTTCGAGCTGCCGATCGCCGGCCGGGTCATCCGGGGCCGGATCGACGCGGTCTACGACCTGGGAGACGGCCGGTACGAGGTCGTCGATTGGAAGACCGGTGAGGCCAGCGCCGACCCGGTGCAGCTCGCGGTCTACCGGCTCGCCTGGGCCAGGGTCCGCGGCGTCCCGCCGGAACAGGTCGGCGCCGCGTTCCTGTACGTGCGCACCGGGCAGGTGGTGCGCCCGCCGCTGATCGGCGAGGACGAGCTGGCCGCGCTGCTGAACGGCGACTCCCGCCCGACGCGCCCGGGCCGGACAGGCAGGTTGTGAGAGCGTCAGCGCCATGACGGAATGTGCTGACCATGTCGCCCTGGTGACCGGGGCCGGTGGCGGGATCGGGGCGGCCTGCGCCCGGCGGCTGGCGGCGGCGGGCGCGACCGTCGTCGTCACCGACGTCGACGAGGCGAGCGCCAAGAACGTCGCCGCCGAGCTGGAGCAGAGCGGCGCGCGGGCGCTCGCCCTGCCGCTCGACGTCACCGACCCGCAGGCCGCCGTCGACGCGGTGGCGGAGACGGTGCGGACCTTCGGCCGGCTGGACCTCGCGCTCAACAACGCGGGCATCTCGCTGCCCCGCCAGGCGCTGGACGCGGTGCCCGTGGAGCTCTGGCAGCGGGTGGTGGAGACGAACCTGTCCGGGGTCTTCTACTGCATGCGCGCCGAGATCCCGGCGATGCTCGAGGCCGGCGGCGGCTCGATCGTGAACATGGCGTCGGTGCTGGGCGTGGTCGGTTTCGGGGAACTTAGCCCCTACGTCGCCGCCAAGCACGGCGTCATCGGGCTGACGAAGACGGCCGCGATCGAGTACGCCAGCCGCGGGATCCGGGTGAACGCGGTGGCACCGTCCTTCGCCGACACGCAGATGCTCACGGTGGGCATCACCCCGCGCAAGGCGCGCGCCGCCGCGCTGCTGGCGCCGATGGCCCGGCTCGTCACCCCGGACGAGGTGGCCGAGGTGACCGTGTTCCTGCTCTCCGCGCGAGCGTCGGCCGTCACCGGCAGCGTTCACCTCATCGACTGCGGGTACGCCGCGCGCTAGTCAGCTCCTGCCGTCCGGGCCGGCTGCCCGACTGGGAGCCGGCGCCGGCTGGCCGTCCCAGCGGGCGCGGGCCAGGTCGACCCGCTCGCCGCCCGGGCGCAGTGGGGTGCCGTCGGCGATCAGTTTGGCCAGCGCCTCGTTCGGGGCGGTCGGGTTCGGCTCGCCGGTGGCCCGGATCACCCGGTGCCACGGGACGTCCTCCTCGTGGCCGAACCGGGACAGCACCGCGCCCACGTGCCGTCCCGTGCCGGCGCCGACGAACTCGGCGACGTCGCCGTAGGTCATCACCCGGCCCGGCGGGATCATGGCGACGACGTCGAGCACCGCCGTGGCGTAGGCGCCCGGCCGGCCGCCGTCGTGGACCCGGACCCGGGTGGCCAGCCCGGCGGAGACGCTGGCCGGTGGCTTCGGGCCGCGCCCCCCGCGCGCGGGCTCGCGCACAGCAGTCATGGCTCCCTCATCGCCTCGTCGCCCGCGCCGCCCTCCGGCGCGAAGCCCGTAAAGCGCGGTGGGCGGGCCCCGTGTCGGAGCCGGCCACCGCCGTTGGTCAGTAGACCGGGAGCGTCCGGTCGACCTGCGTGGCCCAGGCGGTCACCCCGCCCTGCACGTGGACAGCGGAGGAGAAGCCGGCCGCCTTCAGGGTGGCCAGCGCCTCGGCCGAGCGGACACCGGACTTGCAGTAGAGGACCACCCGCCGGTCCTGCGGCAGCTCGGACAGGTGCGCGGGCAGATCGCCCTTCGGGATCAGCCGGGCGCCCGGGATCCGGACGATCTCCCACTCGGCCGGCTCGCGGACGTCGACCAGCTCGATCGGCGCGCCATCGTCCAGCCACTGCTTGAGCTCGGCGGCGGTGATGGTCGAGCCGGCGGCGGCGAGCTGGGCCTCCTCCGACACCACGCCGCAGAACGCCTCGTAGTCGATGAGCTGGGTGATCGTCGGGTTCTTCCCGCACAGCGGGCACTCCGGGTCCTTGCGGACCTTGATCGTGCGGTAGGTCATCTCCAGGGCGTCGTAGACCATCAGCCGACCAACCAGGGGCTCGCCGACGCCTGCGAGCACCTTGATGGCCTCGGTCGCCTGGATCGAGCCGATCGAGGCGCACAGCACGCCCAGCACGCCGCCCTCGGCGCAGCTCGGCACCATGCCGGGCGGCGGCGGCTCCGGGTACAGGCAGCGGTAGCAGGGGCCGTGCTCCGCCCAGAACACGCTGGCCTGGCCGTCGAACCGGTAGATCGAGCCCCACACGTACGGCTTGCCGAGCAGCACGGCGGCGTCGTTCACCAGGTAGCGGGTGGCGAAGTTGTCCGTGCCGTCGACGATCAGGTCGTACTGCGCGAAGATCTCCATCACGTTGTCGGTGTCGAGCCGGGTCTCGTGCAGCACGACGTTGACGTACGGGTTGATCTCGCGGATCGTGTCCCGGGCCGACTCGGCCTTGCTGCGGCCCACGTCCGACTGGCCGTGGATGATCTGCCGCTGCAGGTTGGACTCGTCGACCGTGTCGAACTCGACGATGCCGAGCGTTCCGACACCGGCCGCGGCCAGGTACATGAGCGTCGGCGATCCCAGGCCACCCGCGCCGACCGCCAGAACCTTGGCGTTCTTCAGGCGCTTCTGCCCGTCCATCGCGACGTCCGGGATGATCAGGTGCCGCGAGTAGCGGCGGACCTCGTCGACGGAGAGCCCGTCCGCGGGCTCCACCAGAGGCGGTAGGGACAACACGTGCTCCTTGCGTCGGGCATCGTCGGCGGCGGGCCGCCGGTCGGGGTCGTCCTTTCGACGATGCCACAGGGCGAACGGGACACCGGACCAGTTCGCGGCACGGACCAGCGTCCCCTGGCAGGCAGGCGGACGCGCCGGCCCTCGCCCGCCGCGACCACCGCCTCATGCAGCGTTCGGCGGCCCCCTGCTGTTCCCGGCCGCCGCGGCGCCCGGCTCAGGCGGAGCGGCGGGCAGCGGCCCGGCGCTCGCCGGACTTCCCGCCGTCCGCCTCCTTGCGGGTGCCCTTCGCCCCGGCGCCCTTGGCCGACCCCTCCTTGGCCGCCGGTTTCCTGGCCCGCCCGGACCGCCCGGCGCCCTCGTCGGCGCCCCCGCCAGCGGCGCCGGCGCCAGCCGCCCGCCGGCCACCGCGGCGGGCCTTGGCCGGCGCGGCCTCGGCCTCCTCGGTGGCCGCATCCTCGGCCGCCGCCTCCTTCCCGCCGGCCGGGCCGTCGCCACGACCGGCGCGCGCGGCCTCGATGCTGGCGCGCAGGGCGGCCATCAGGTCACCGGCGGGCTCGGCCTTCTCCTCCGCCGGCGGGCTGACGATCTCCCGTCCGGCGATCTTGGCGTCGATGACCTCGGTCAACGCGGCCCGGTACTCGTCGGTGAACCTGCCCGGGTCGAAGTCGGCGGCCATCGTCTCGATGAGCGACGTCGCCATCTGCAGCTCCTGCGGGCGGACCTGCACGTCCTCGTCCACGAACGGGAAGTCCGGGACGCGGACCTCGTCCGGCCACAGCATGGTCTCCAACACGAAGACCTTGTCGCGCACCCGCAGGGTGGCCAGCTGCTCGCGCTGCCGGATCGCGATCTTCACGAGGCCCACCCGGCCGGACGCCACCAGCGCATCCCGAAGCAGGACGTAGGGCTTGCTCCCGGTCCGGTCCGGTTCCAGGTAGTAGCTCTTGGCGAAGTAGATCGGGTCGACCTGCTCCAGCGGCACGAACTCGAGCACCTCGATCGCCCGCGAGGTGGACAGCGGCAGGTTCGCGAAGTCCTCGTCGGTGAGCACGACGGTCTCGCCACCAGGCAGCTCGTAGCCCTTCGCGATCTCGGAGAACGGCACCTCCTCGCCGTCGGCCACGGCCACCCGCTTGTACCGGATCCTCGACCCGTCGGAGCGCCGGACCTGGTGGAAGGTGACGTCACGCTCCTCGGTCGCCGAGTACAGCTTGACCGGAATCGAGACGAGACCGAACGAGATCACACCTTTCCAGATCGAACGCATGTTCGCCCCTAACGTCGCCTGACCCTATCGTCTGCCTCCCGGCGCCCGCTGTCCGCCCGACCGCGGAACCCGCCGAGTTTCGGGTCCATTGGGTAGACGTTGCGAACTGCCCACACTCATCGGTACTTTCCAGCCTTTTCGGCGATCCGAAATGTCCAGGATGTCGGCACTCCATGGCCGGGATATGCCCGGCGGCGCGATGAGCGACCCAACCAGGCCACACGCGCGGGACAATCAGCCTGACCCCGCCTGCGGACGGCCGGCTGGTCGACATCGAGACGACGACAGCCGGCTCCGCCGGCCATCAGGACGACGACAGCCGGCTCCGCCGGCCATCAGGACGACAGCCGGCTCGTCGCCCGGCATGACGCGGCGGAACCCGGGAGGCGCGCATGGGCGAGGCGAACGGCCGGGCCGGCGTGGCCGTCGAGGTCGACGGCCGGCGGCTGACGCTGTCCAACCTGGACAAGGTCCTCTACCCGGGCACCGGGACGACGAAGGCCGAGGTGATCGACTACTACTCCCGGATCGCCGAGGTGCTGCTGCCGCACGTCACCGACCGGCCGCTGACCGTCGTCCGCTTCCCGGAGGGAGTCGCGGGCGACGGCTTCTACGCCAAGAACGCCCCGGCGCGCCGGCCGGACTGGGTCCGCACCGCGCGGCTGCCCTCCCCCGGCTCGACCAAGGGCCGCGGCACGATCGACTACCTGGTCGCCGACAGCCGGCCGGTGCTGCTCTGGCTGGCCAACCTCGCCGCGCTGGAGCTGCACACCCCGATGTGGCGGATCTCCACCGGCCGGCCGGACCTCGTCGTCGCCGACCTCGATCCCGGGCCGCCGGCGACGATCCTGGACTGCGCCCGGGTGGCGCTGCTGCTGCGCGGCGCGCTGCCGGGCCCGCTGTGCGTGAAGACCAGCGGATCCAAGGGCCTGCAGGTCTACGGCCGGGTGGACGACGGCCGGGACGGCATGCGCGTCCGCGAGGACATGCGGGTCCTCGCCACCCGGCTGGCGAAGGAGCACCCAAAGCTGGTGGTGGCGAACATGCGGCGCGACCTGCGGGGCGGCCGCGTCCTGCTGGACTGGTCGCAGAACAACCCGGCGAAGACCACGGTCTGCGTGTACTCGCTGCGCGCCCGCGCGGCGCCGACCGTGTCCACCCCGCTCACCTGGGAGGAGGTGGAGTCCGCCACCGACCCGCGCGACCTGGTCTTCACCGCCGGCCAGGTGCTCGAGCGGGTCGAGCGGATGGGCGACCTGTTCGCGCCGTTGCTCGGCCAGCCACGCTGACCGCCCGCCCGCCTGGATCCGCGCTACCCTGGCTCGTGCCCGGCCACTGTCCGGCCCGGGGGCATGAACCGTCGCCGGGGCGGCATCCCGGGGGCACGTCGGCGGGGCGTCGAGATGTTCGGCCTCCCGTGGCGCGGGTATCTCCCCGGTCCGGTGCCAGGCCAGGGCCGTTGGCCCGAATACCACCGGTCAGGCAGCGGGGAACCGGGGCCTGGTGCCCGCCGCCCGGCACGGACCTGGCCGGGCCGGCGCGAGCGCCTGTGGCCGGTACCGGAACACCCACAATCCCGTCCATCACGCGGAGGTCAGCATGGGTGCACCGACGGACATCCCCCTCGACGTGCCGGACGCCGACGCCGCCGAGCAGGCGCGCGAGGTGCGCCCGGACCCCTCGAC
>JADGHD010000066.1 GCA_019689615.1 Frankia sp.
CGGGGGCGGGGGCCCCCCCCCCCCGGGGCGGGCCCGCGCCCCGCTGCCAGCGGCTACCGCGACCGGTTCAGCAGCCGGTCGGCCGCGGCCCAGTGCTCGTCGTCCACCCACAGCCTGGCGAAGGCCAGCGCCGCCTCGTCCGGGCTCACGCCGGCCAGCACCCGCTTGATCGAGGCGGCCGGGCGGTGGGCGAGCCCCGCGGCCAGCTCCCGCCAGCCCCGCGCGAACTCCGCCCGGGGGAGCACCCGGTCGACCAGGCCCACGTCCGCCGCCTCACTGGCCGACAGCACGGTGCCGGCGCCGGCCAACAGCAGCGCCCGGCCGCGGCCGACGAGCGCGGCCAGCCGCTCGGCCCCGCCCCACGCCGGCATGATCGCCAGACTTACCTGGTTGAAGCCGATCCGGATGTCGTCGGCGGCGATCCGGATGTCGGCGGCCACCGCCACCTCCGCGCCGCCGCCGAGCGCGTGCCCGTTCAGCGCGGCGATGACCGGGCCGCGGAAGGCCGCGATCCGGTCGCAGATCCGGCGCATCCGCAGCGCCATGTCGACCGCGCCATCGACGGTGCGGATCGCCGCCAGCTCCTTGAGGTCCCCGCCGGAGATGAAGGCCCGGTCGCCCGCGCCGGTGATCACCAGCGCGCTGGCGTCGGACCGCTCGACGGTGTCCAGCGCCGCGTCCAGGTGGTCCATCGTGGCCAGGGAGATGGCGTTGCGGGCCTGCGGGCGGTTGACGGTGATGACCGCGAGGCCGTTGTCGAAGTCAAGATCAATCACTGCGCCTTCTCCGCTGGTGGCATTTGCGTTCTCGTAGCGAGAGTATGTCCCAGCCGATACATCGCATACGTCATCCCACGAGGAGAGAGTCTCATGCGCACCATCCCGCCCGAGCTGGTCGAACGGTACGAGGCACAGGGCTGGTGGACCAGGGACACGCTGGGTGACGTGATCGCTCGCGGGCTGGCGGCCGCGCCGGACACGCCGTTCCGGGTGCACTCGGCGGTCCGGCCGTGGGAGGGCACGTTCGCCGACGTGGAGCGGCTGGCCCGCCGGTTGGCGGCCGGGCTGCGGGCGCGCGGGGTCGGGCCCGGCGACGTGGTCGCGCTGCAGTTACCGAACTGGGTCGAGGCGGCAGCGGTCTTCTGGGCCTCGTCGTTCCTCGGTGCCGTGGTGGTGCCGATCGTGCACTTCTACGGGCGCAAGGAGGTCGGCTACATCCTGGACACGGCCAAGCCCAAGGTGTTCGTCACCGCGGAGCGGTTCGGCCGGATGGAGCACCACCCGGACCTGACCGCCCAGGTGCCGATCGTCGGCGTGGTCGACCAGGACTTCGACGACCTGCTCGCCGACGAGCCCATGGCCGGCGTGCTGCCGACCGACCCGGGCGCGCCCGTGCTGATCGCGTTCACCTCCGGCACCACCCGCGACCCCAAGGGCGTGGTGCACAGCCACCAGACCCTCGGCTACGAGACCCGCCAGCTGGCCGCGCTGCTGCCGCCCGACCGTGGCCCGCAGCTGACCGCGGCGCCGGTCGGCCACTTCATCGGGATGGTCAACGCGTTCCTGATCCCGGTGCTGGACCGGATGCCGATCAACCTCGCCGACGTCTGGGACCCGGCCAAGGTGCTCTCGCTGATCGAGAACGAGGGCCTGACCCTCGGCGGCGGCGCCACGTACTTCGTGACCAGCCTGGTCGACCATCCGGACTTCGACGTCGCCAGGCACCTGCCCGGCCTGCGCTACGCCGGGCTCGGCGGCTCGTCGGTGCCGGCCGCGGTCACCACCCGCCTGGACCAGCTCGGCGTGATCGTGTTCCGCTCCTACGGCAGCACCGAGCACCCGTCGGTGACCGGCTCGCTCTACTCGGACCAGGTGGACAAGCGCCTGCACACCGACGGCCGCCCGATGCCCGGCGTCGAGCTGCGGCTGGCCGAGGACGGCGAGATCCTCACCCGTGGCCCGGACCTCTGCCTCGGCTACCTCGACCCCCAGCTGACCGCCCAGGCGTTCGACGAGGACGGCTGGTACCACACCGGCGACGTCGGCGTGCTCGACGAGGACGGCTACCTGACGATCGTCGACCGCAAGGCCGACTTCATCATCCGCGGCGGCGAGAACATCAGCGCCCTGGAGGTCGAGGAGCTCCTGCTCGGGATGGACGGCGTGGCCGAGGTCGCGGTCGTGGCCGCCCCGGACGCCCGGCTCGGCGAGCACGCGGCCGCGCTGTTGCGCCTGGTCCCGGGCGCCCCCGCGCCCACCCTCGACGACGTCCGGGCCCACCTGGCGAAGGTCGGCCTGGCCCGGCAGAAGTGGCCGGAGGAGCTGCACGTCCTCGACGACTTCCCGCGCACGCCCAGCGGCAAGATCCAGAAGGTCGTGCTCCGGAAGAACATTGCGGCTGGGCGGATCGGAGAATAGGATTCTCGCAATCAGCAAGGGAGGATCTCCGATGTCGACGCGCACCTCGCCATTCCCGATCTTCGACGCCGACAACCACTTCTACGAGACGCGGGAGGCGTTCACGAAGCACCTCCCGGCCGAGTACCAGGGCGCCATCCGCTACGTGGAGGTCGATGGCCGGACCAAGATCGCGGTCGGCGGCGTGATCAGCGAGTACATCCCGAACCCCACGTTCGACGTGGTCGCCCGGCCAGGCGCGCAGGAGGACTACTTCCGCCATGGCAACCCGGAGGGCAAGTCCTACCGTGAGCTGATCGGCAAGCCGATGCGCTCGATCGACGCCTTCCGCGAGCCCGTGTCCCGGCTCAAGCTGATGGACGAGCAGGGCATCGACCGGACGCTGATGTTCCCGACGCTCGCCAGCCTGCTGGAGGAGCGGATGCGGGACGACCCTGAGCTCACCCACGTGGTCGTGCACGCGCTCAACGAGTGGATGCACGAGACCTGGGGCTTCAACTACCAGAACCGGATCTACTCGACTCCGGTGATCACGCTGCCGATCGTCGAGAAGGCGATCGAGGAGCTGGAGTGGGCGGTCGCCCGCGGCGCCCGCGCGGTCCTGATCCGGCCGGCGCCGGTGCCCGGCTTCAAGGGCTCGCGCTCGTTCGGCCTGCCGGAGTTCGACCCGTTCTGGAAGAAGGTCGTCGAGCACGGCGTCCTGGTCGGGATGCACTCCTCGGACAGCGGCTACAACCGCTACACCAACGACTGGATGGGCACCAACCGGGAGTACCTGCCGTTCAAGCCGGAGGTCTTCCGGATGATCGGCCAGTGGCGCCCGATCGAGGACTCCGTCGCCGCCCTGATCTGCCACGGCGCGCTGTCCCGGTTCCCGGAGCTGAAGGTCGCCGTCGTCGAGAACGGTGCCGCGTGGGTCCCGACGCTGATCCGCAGCCTCAAGGACACGTACAAGAAGTACCCGCAGGGCTTCACGGAGGACCCGCTGGAGGTCCTGCGGCGCAACATCTACATCAGCCCGTTCTGGGAGGAGGACTTCCGGGAGCTCGGCGACATGCTCGGCATCGAGCACGTGCTGTTCGGTTCCGACTACCCGCACCCGGAGGGCCTGGCCGACCCGGCCTCCTACGTCAACGAGCTGGGCAAGCTGACCGACGAGGAGAAGGCCCTGGTCATGGGCGGCAACCTGGCCCGCCTCATCGACGGCTGACCATGCGGCCTGGCTGGGCGCCGCTGGCGGGAACTGCCCGCGACGCCCAGCCCGCACGGCCGCGTCCCGCCGACCACGACCACATCGCACCGACCTGCCGAAGACGCCGAGACGACCGGGGACCCGACGTGGCCGAGATCCTCAAGGTGGCCGGGAGCACCACCAGCAGCACATTCACCGGGCTCCCGTGGGACACGATCCCGAGCATGGTGCTCAGCACCGCCGACCGCTTCGGCGACGCCGAGGCGGTTGTCGACGGCGACCTGCGGCTGAGCTACGTCGAGCTGTGCGACCGGATCCGGGTGGCGGCCGGCGCGTTCGCCGAGGCCGGCGTGGGCAAGGGCGACCGGGTCGCGATCTGGGCTCCGAACTCCGCCGAGTGGATCATCGCGGCGTTCGGCGTGTTGGCGGCCGGCGGTGTCGTCGTCCCGGTCAACACCCGGTTCAAGGCAGGCGAGGCCGCCGACATCATCCTCCGCAGCGGCTCGAAGCTGGTGCTCAGCCAGCCGGGCTTCCTCGGGGCCGACTTCGCCCCGCCGCCTGGCGTCCGGGGCATCGACCTGAAGTCGGACTTCCTGGCCAGCGGCAAGCCGTTCGAGGCCGAGGTCGACGGCGGCGACATCGCCGACATCATCTACACGTCCGGCACGACCGGGCGCCCCAAGGGCGTGATGATGAACCACCGGCAGACGCTGCGCCTCTACGCCGAGTGGTGCGACCTCGCCGACCTGCGCCAGGGCGACCGGTACCTGATCGTCAACCCGTTCTTCCACACCTTCGGCTACAAGGCCGGCGTCATCGCGTCGCTGATCCGCGGCGCGACGATCCTGCCCCTCGCCGTCTTCGACGTCGACCGGGTGTGCGAGCTGGTGAATCGCGAGAAGATCACGATGCTCCCCGGCGCGCCCACCGTCTACCACGCGCTGCTCGAGGTCGCGGACAAGTACGAGCTGAAGTCCTCGACGCTGCGCTGCGCGGTGACCGGCGCCGCCGACATCCCGGTCGAGCTGATCCGCCGGATGAAGGCCGAGCTGCCGTTCACCTCGATCATGACCGGCTACGGGCTCACCGAGGCCGGTACCGCCACCGCCTCCCGCCCGGGCGACTCGTTCGAGTCCATCGCGACCACGGTCGGGGCGCCATGCGACGGGGTCGAGGTCGCGATCGCGGCCGACGGCGAGGTGCTCGTCCGCGGCTACTCCGTCATGCAGGGCTACCTGGACGACCCGCAGGCCACCGCCGAGGCCGTCGACGCCGACGGCTGGCTGCACACCGGGGACCTCGGCAGCCTCGACGACCGCGGCTACCTGAAGATCATCGGCCGGAAGAAGGACATGTTCATCGTCGGCGGGTTCAACGCCTACCCCGCCGAGATCGAGGGCTTCCTGATGGAGCACCCCGCGGTCGCCCAGGCCGCGGTGATCGGCGTGCCGGACGAGCGGATGGGCCAGGTCGGCAAGGCGTTCGTGGTCCGCCGGGCCGGTGCCGAGGTGACCGAGGAGGAGCTGATCGCCTGGGCGAAGGAACGGATGGCCGGCTACAAGGTGCCCCGCTCGGTGGAGTTCCGCGACTCGCTGCCGCTGAACGCGACCGGCAAGGTGATGAAGGACCAGCTGCGTTGACCACGACCGACGAGAACGTGACGACCGCGACGACCCCGGTGGCCGCGGGAGCCCAGGCGCGCGCGGGCGCGAGCGGGCCAGGTGCGCCGAAGGCGCAGGACGACGTGCGCACCTCCTCCGGGATTCCGGTCAAGGCGGTCTACGGGCCGGACGACGTACCGAACCCACCGCCGCCGCCCGGCCAGTTCCCGTTCACCCGGGGCAACTACGCCACGGGCTACCGGGGCCGGCTGTGGACCAGGCGGCAGTACTCCGGGTTCGGCACCGCCGAGGAGTCGAACAGCCGCTACCGCTACCTGCTCGCCCAGGGCGGCACCGGCCTGTCGGTCGCGCTCGACCTGCCCACGCAGTGCGGCTACGACTCCGACGACCCGGAGGTGGCCGAGGAGGTCGGCCGGGTCGGCGTCGCGATCGACACGCTGGCCGACACCGAGATCCTGTTCGACGGCATCCCGCTCGACCGGATCAGCACCAGCTTCACCATCAACGGCACGGCCGCGATCCTGCTGGCCTTCTACATCGCCACGGCCGAGAAGGCGGGCGTGCCGCGGGCGAAGCTCACCGGCACGATCCAGAACGACATCCTCAAGGAGTACGCCTCGCGCGGCACCTGGATCTGGCCGCCCGAGCCGTCGCTGCGGCTGATCGCCGACACCATCGAGTTCTGCGCCGCCGAGGTGCCGAAGTTCAACGCGATCTCGGTGGCCGGCGCCCACTTCCGCGACGCCGGCGCGACCGCGGTGCAGGAGATGGCGTTCACCCTGGCCGACGGTGTCACCTACTGCGACACCGTGCTCGCCCGCGGCCGGATGACGATCGAGCAGTTCGCCCCGCAGGTGTCGTTCTTCTTCTACACGCACGGCGACTTCTTCGAGGAGATCGCCAAGTACCGGGCCGGCCGGCGCCGCTGGGCGACGATCGTCCGGGAGCGCTACGGCGCCACCGCGGACAAGGCGTCGATGTTCCGGTTCGGCTGCGTGGCCGGCGGCGCGTCGCTGTACGCCCCGCAGGCGCACAACAACATCATCCGGGTCGCCTACGAGGCGCTCGCCTCGGTGCTCGGCGGCGTGCAGTCGATGTTCACCGCCGCATGGGACGAGCCGTTCGCGCTGCCCAGCGAGGAGACGGCGACGCTCGCGCTGCGCACCCAGCAGATCCTCGCCTACGAGACCGGGGTCACCCGGACCGCCGACCCGCTCGGCGGCTCGTACTTCATCGAGGCGCTGACCGACGAGACCGAGGCCCGGATCAAGGAGATCATGGACGACCTCGAGCGGCGCGGCGGCATGGTCCGCGCGATCGAGGACGGCTACCTGCAGGGCCTGATCGCCGACGAGGCCTACCGGCTGCACCAGGAGATCGAGTCCGGCGCCCGGCCGATCGTCGGCGTGAACACCTTCGTCACCGACGAGCCGGCGCCCCAGATCGCCACCTACGAGCTCGACGCGGCCGGCCGCGACCGCCAGCTGCGCCGGCTCGCCGAGGTCAGGGCCAGCCGGGACAGCGCGGCGGCGGCGGCGAGCCTGACCGCCCTGGCCCGGGCGGCCGAGGGGAGCGACAACCTGATGCCCTACCTGATCGACTGCGCCAACGCCTACTGCACGGTGGGCGAGATGGTCAGCGCGCTCAAGGACGTCTGGGGCGAGTTCCAGCAGCCGGTGGTGTTCTGATGCCGACACGGGTCCTCATCGCCAAGCCCGGCCTGGACGGCCACGACCGGGGCGCGAAGATCGTCGCCCGGGCGCTGCGCGACGCCGGCTTCGAGGTGATCTTCACGGGCATCCGGCAGAAGGTCGACGACATCGTCGCCGCCGCGCTGCAGGAGGACGTGGCGATGGTCGGCCTGTCGATCCTGTCCGGCGCGCACCTGCCGCTGACCACCCGGGTGATCGAGGGGCTGCGGGCGGCCGACGGCGGCGACATCGCGGTGGTCGTCGGCGGCACCATCCCGGCGAGCGACGTGCCGAGGCTGATGGCCGCGGGCACCGCCGCGGTCTTCCCGACGGGAACCCCGCTGGACGAGGTCGTCGCCGGGGTGCGGCGGGTGGTCGGCGGCCCGGCCGAGGACGCCGCCACCGCCCCGGCCGGCGTGCCCGGCTGAGCGCCCGCCGGCCACCAGACCAGCGGCCCCGGCCGGCCATGCCCCGACGGCCAGCGGTTACGCGGCCGGCCAGCGGCCTTACGACGTAGCCTGACGATTCGACAGCAGCTGGAGGTACCTGTGCGGTTCGGCGTCATGATCGGGCCGGAGCGCGGCGACACCGCGCGCAAGGCCGCGCGGATGCTCGACGACGTGCGCTGGGCCGAGAGCGCGGGGATGGACACCGCCTGGGTGCCCCAGGTTCCCACGGACTTCGACGCGTTGATCACCATCGCCCTGATGGGCGCGGTGACCGAGCGGATCGAGCTGGGCACGGCGGTCGTGCCGCTGCAGCCGCAGCACCCGGTGGCGCTCGCCCGGGCGGCGATGTCGGCGCACGCGGCGGCCGGTGGCCGGCTCGCCCTCGGCGTCGGGCCGTCGCACCACTGGATCATCCGGGACATGCTCGGCCTGCCCTACGACCGGCCGGCCGCCTACACCCGGGACTATCTGGAGGTGCTGACGGCGGCGTTCGCCGGCACCGGCCGGGTCGACGTCGAGAACGACACGTTCCGGGTGCACAACCCGCTCGACCTCACCCCCGTGAAGCCGCTGCCGGTCCTGCTCGCCGCGCTCGGCCCGGTGATGCTGCGGATCGCCGGCGAGCGGGCCGACGGCACGGTTCTGTGGCTGGCCGACGAGCGGGCCATCGCCGACCACATCGCCCCGAGGATCAACAAGGCGGCCGAGGACGCCGGGCGGGCGGCCCCGCGGATCGTCGCGGGCCTGCCGGTCTGCCTGTGCCGGCCGGACCAGGTCGCGGAGGCGCGGGCGCGGGCGAACCGGATCCTCGGCGAGGCCGAGGTGTCCCCGAACTACCAGCGGCTGCTCGACGCCGGCGACGCCAGGGACGTCGGCGACATCACCGCGGCCGGCACCGAGGAGATGATCGCCGCCCGGTTCCAGCGGTTCATCGACGCCGGGGTCACCGACATCTCCGCCCGGCTGCTGCCGATCGGCGCCAACCGCGACGAGCTGATCGCCTCCAAGCGGCGGACCCGCGAGGTCTACGCCCAGATCGCGGCGGACATGCGCACGTGAGCGCGGCGATCGAGGGCGGCGCCGGCGCGGCGGCGTCGGCCGGGACGAACCGGGGCCCGCTGGCCGGGGTCCGGATCCTGGAGGCCGGGCACATCCTGGCCGGGCCGTACGCCTCGATGCTGCTGGCCGACCTCGGCGCCGAGGTCACCAAGATCGAGCCCCCGGCCGGGGACATGTCCCGGCAGGTCAGCGACGCCTACTTCGCCAGCCTCAACCGCGGCAAGCGCAGCGTCGTGCTCGACCTGACCACCCAGGCCGGCCAGGACCGGCTGCACGAGCTGGTCGCGGACGCCCACGCGCTGATCGTCAACCAGAAGCCGAGCGCGATCCGCAAGCTTGGCCTCACCTACGAGGCGCTGCGCCCCTACAACGACAGGCTCGTCTGCGTCGCGATCACCGGGTACGGCCTCGACGAGGGCGACGACCCGGCGTTCGACTACGTGATCCAGGCGGCGACCGGCGTGGCCGCGATGACCGGCGAGCCGGACGGCCCGCCGACGCTGCCCGGCTACTCCGCCGCGGACAACTCCGTCGGGCTCACCGCGGCCCTCGGCCTGCTCGCCCAGCTGCACTCGGGGCGGGGCGGCCAGGTCGAGGTGTCGCTGCGCGACGTGATGCTCTCCCAGCTCAACTACAAGGCCTCGGCCTACCTGAACGAGGGCGTCGAGCCCGTGCGCCACCCGTTCGGCGCGCACTCGTTCTACGTGCCCGCGCAGCTGTTCCCGACCGCGGACGGCTACCTGGCGCTGTTCCTGACCCACGACCGCTACTGGCGCACGTTCGTCGAGGAGGCCGGCATCCCGGCCGAGGAGATCGCCCACCTGGCGACGATGGCCGACCGGGTCGCGCGCCGCGCGGAGGTCATCGCGCTCGTCACGCGGGTGCTGGCGACGGACACGGCCCGCTCCTGGGAGGCCAGGCTGCGGCCGAAGGGGATCCCGGCCGCGGCCGTGCGCACCCTGCCCGAGGCGCTGGCCGAGGCGCCGGGCAGCATCGTCGAGGCCGGTGGCTTCCGCCTGGTCGGCAGCCCGATCCGGGTGGCCGGCCACGAGCCGGTCTACGGCCCGCCTCCGGCCCTGGGCGAGCACGGTGGGCTGCCGGCGTCCTGACCGCCCGGCCGGGCTGGCCCCGCCGGCGTCCCCGGCCGCCTGGGCGGCCAGGGCCGGCGGGGGCCGCCGCCCGCCGCGGCCGCGGTTACTCGTACCGGACGACGACCTTCTCCGACTCCGGGATGCCCTGGCAGGTCAGCACGTAGCCGTCGGCCACCTCGTCCGGGGTCAGCGCCTCGTTCACCCGCATCGACACCTCGCCCTCCTCCACGTGGGCCATGCAGGTCGCGCAGGTGCCGGACTCGCAGGAGAACGGCGGGGCGAGCCCGCCGCGCCTCGCGCTATCCAGCAGGGTCTCGTTCGGCCGCCGCGGCACGGTCGCCTTCCTGCGGCCGAGGATGATCGTGACGGTGCCCGACAGCACCTGGCTCGCCTCCGACACCGGGGCGTCGCCGGCCTGTTGGGGGAGCGGGGCGGTGCCGCCGAACCGCTCCACGAACACCCGGCCCGGGCCGGGCAGGGCGGACTCGACCAGGTCCATGAACCCCGTCGGCCCGCAGAGGTAGATGTCGGCGTCGGTGTCGGCGCCGACGAACGCCCGGATGTCGGCCGCGGTGAGCAGGCCGGACGCGTCGTCCAGATGCCGGGTGACCTCGAGCCGGCCGGGGTGGCGGGCCGCGAGGTCGGCCAGGGCCTGGGTGAAGATCGCCGAGGGCTGGTCCCGGTCGGCGCACAGCAGCCGCACCCGCCGGTTGGTCGAGACGAGGGCGCTCTTGGCGATCGAGATGACCGGCGTGATCCCGCTGCCGCCGCAGAACCCGAGCACCGGCACCTCGGCGTCGGGCCGCAGGCAGAACACCCCGTGCGGCTCGGTCAGCTCGACCTCGTCGCCCTTGCTCAGGTTGTCGATGAGCCAGTTGGACACCCGACCGCCGGGCACCCTCCTGACGGTCACCGCGAGTTCGGCGTCGATTTCGGGCGCGCTCGACATCGAGTAGGAGCGCAGCAGCTCCTCGCCGTCGATCCGGACACGGAACGTGCAGAACTGCCCGGCGCGATAGGCGAAGTTCCCCTCCTGGGGTGCCAGCGCGAACGTCCGCGCGTCGGCCGTCTCCTCGATGACGCGGGTGACGGTCGCTCGCTTGAACATCGACGGCCTCGGCATGTGGCGGCATCCTCTGGTATTAAGGTTCTATCTAGACGAGAATACAGTTTCCGCCCAGCAGAGGAGAGCCTTCCTATGGTGCCGCGCCATCGGCTGTGGCCGCACCCGGTCCTGGGCGCCGGCGTGGCCGTCGGCGTTCCCCCGTCAGCCGGGCGGGTCACCCCGCCGGCCGTCCGCGTGGTCACCCCGGCCGCCGCCGGACGGGCCGTCGCTGGCTGAGCCGCCGCCGGCTGGCGGGCTGGTGGCGTGAGGAAGGAAGGGCAATGAGCGGTCCCAGTGGTCCCCAAGGAGCGGAATGGACGTTCGTCTGACGACTGAGCAGCGCGAGCTGCGGGACGCGGCTGCCCGGCTCGCCGACGGCCTGGGGCCACAGTCCGTGCTCGCCCTGGTCGACGACGACCGGGTCGCGCGCGCCGAGAAGGCTGTCGCCGAGGCCGGCTGGCGCACGCTGCGCTCCGACGGCGCATCCGGCGTCGAGGTCGCGCTGGTGGTCGAGGAACTGGCCCGGGGCCTGGTCGACGTGCCGCTGGCCGGCCCGCTGCTGGCCGACGACCTGTACGCCCGGCTCAAGGCCGCCGGGGGTGGCGCCGGTGCCCGCGGTGAGGCTGCCGAGGCGCTGACCGCCGCCGCGGCCGGCGCGGCCACCCTGGCCGTCGGCGGCGTGGCGGCCGACGCGAAGGGCATGCGCGCCCTGCTGGAGCTCGCCGGCACCGAGGTCCGCGCCGGCCTGGTCGGCGCCACCGCCGAGGGCGTCGACCTGACCAGGCTTGTCGCCGAGCCGGCCGGCCCGCTCGTGCCGGTCGGTGAGCTGGGCGCGGACGATGCGGCGCGGTGGCGGGCGCTCGCGCTGGTCGTCACCACCGCCGACATGCTCGGCGCCGCCCGCGGCGCGCTGCGGCTGGCCGTCGAGTACGCCAAGGTGCGCTCCCAGTACGGCCACCCGATCGGCTCCTACCAGGCGGTCGCGCACCCGCTGGCCGAGGGGCTCGCGCTGGTGGAGGGGTCGGTGAGCGTGCTGCGGCACGCCGCCTGGGCGGTCGACGAGCTCGACCCGGCCGCGGCGGTCCATGCCGCGCTGGTCGCCAAGGTCTACACCGAGCGCGCCGCCCGGACCATCTGCGAGACCTGCATCCAGGTGCACGGCGGCATCGGCAACACCTGGGAGTGCCTCGCCCATGTCTTCCTGCGGCGGGTGCTGACGTCCGCCGAGCTCTTCCCGGCCAGGCTCGAGGAGATCGACTGTGGACTATCGTGACTCGCCCGAGGAGGCGGCGTTCCGCGCGCGGCTGCGGGCCTGGCTCGCCGAGAACGCCGCGCAGTTCAGGGCGACCGGCGACGAGTACTGGCACCAGGCCGGCCGCTGGCACGTCGCGCTGTACGAGGCCGGCTTCTTCGGCCTGTCCTGGCCGAAGAAGTACGGCGGGCACGAGCTCCCCCCGGTCTACGACGTGATCCTGGACGAGGAGCTGGCGCTCGCCGGCGCCCCGCCGCGGCCGAGCCTGGGCTACCTCGTCCACGGTCTGGACCGGCACGGCAGCGAGGAACTGGCGCTGCGCTTCCTGCCGGGGATGATCAACGGCACCGAGCGCTGGTGCCAGGGCTTCTCCGAGCCGGGCGCCGGGTCCGACCTGGCGTCGCTGACCACCAGGGCCGAACGCGACGGCGACGAGTACGTCATCCACGGCCACAAGATCTGGACGAGCTACTCCGACGTCGCCGACTGGTGCCTGCTGCTCGCCCGCACCGACCCGGACGCGCCCCGGCACAGGGGCATCTCCGCCTTCGTGGTCTGGATGCACCAGCCGGGCGTCGAGCAGCGCCCACTGAAGATGATCAACGGGGTGAGCGCCGAGTTCGGTCAGGTGATCTTCGACGGCGCCCGGGTGCCCGCCACGAACATGGTCGGCCGCCCCGGGGACGGCTGGAAGCTGGCCATGACCGTCGTCGGCCACGAGCGCGAGCCGTCGACGCTCGGCTACGCCGCCCGCTACCGCAAGACCGTCCGGGCCCTGGCCGCCGCCGTCGCCGAGCGCGGCGCCGAGCCGCCGGACGACCTGCGCTGGGCCGCCGTGCAGGCGGAGATGCTGCGGCTGCACGTCCGGCGGCGGCTGTCCGAGCAGCTCGACGGGATCACCCACACCTCGGACGGCTCGCTGGACAAGCTGCTGATGACCTGGGTCGAGCAGTCGGTCGGCCACGCGGCGCTCACCGTCAGCGGCACCAGGGACCCCGAGATGCTCGCGACCTACCTCTACAGCCGGGCGCAGAGCGTCATGGGTGGCACCTCGCAGATCCAGAAGAACATCATCGCGGGCCGGATCCTCGGCCTGCCGACCGCCTAGCCGGCTGGCCGGGCCGCGGGTCGCTCATCGGCCCGCGGCACGTGCCGCCGGCAGGCCCGCAGTGAAGGGACGGGCACCCGGGTTGTACGACCTGCCAGAGGAGATCAAGGTCGAGGCTGACGGCCCGATCCGGATCATCACGCTCAACCGCCCAGAGGCGCTGAACGCGGTGAACCACGAGCTGCACGTCGGGCTCGCCAGGATCTGGCCGCAGCTGTCCGAGGACATCGACGCCCGGGTGGCCGTGCTGACCGGCGCCGGCCGGGCGTTCTCGGCCGGCGGCGACTTCGCCTACCTCGACCAGCTCCGCAGGGACAAGGAGCTGCAGCGGATCACCCTGATGCACGGCCGCGAGATCGTGCTCGGCATGGCGCGTTGCCGGGTGCCCGTCGTCGCCGCGGTCAACGGCCCGGCGGCCGGGCTCGGCTGCAGCCTGGTGGCGCTGTCGGACATCGTCTACCTCGCCGAGAACGCCTACCTGCTCGACCCGCACGTGCAGGTCGGGCTGGTCGCGGCCGACGGCGGCCCGCTCACCTGGCCGCTGCACACCAGCCTGCACTGGGCGAAGGAGTACGCGCTCACCGGCGCGAAGATCAGCGCCGAGCGGGCGCTGGCGATGGGCCTGGCCAACCACGTGGTCGCCGACCCGCTGGCCGAGGCGATGGAGTGCGCGAAGAAGATCGCCGAGCTGCCGCGCCAGGCGGTCGAGTCGACGAAGCGCCTGCTGAACATCCAGCTCGAGCGGGCGGTGCTGGCCTCGCTGGACTACGCGAACACGGCCGAGGAGCAGTCGTTCAACAGCGAGGACTTCGCCGCCATCGTCACCCGGCTCAACGCCAGGAAGGGCTGAGCCACCGGCCGCCGACGCGGCGGGCAGCCCATGACAGGCCGCTGCCGCGGCGGCACCCCAGGTGGGGCCGCCGACGCGGCAGACGCCCAGGAAGCAAGCACGACTCGGACAGCCACTCGGCCGGCCGCGGGTCCCCCCGCGGCCGGCCCCCCGCGGGGAGGGGTGGCCGGGGGGGG